>JBEAQB010000053.1:0-5417 GCA_041164125.1 Cyanobacteriota bacterium | reverse complement strand
GATTATCCTCCTATTTGAGATTGGTTTGGAATCGAATTTAAAAGAATTGATTCGAGTTGGCCCCCAGGCCGCCATTGTCGCAATTGTGGGGGTTGTTACGCCGTTTGGCCTTGGAACTGTTGGGCTAATCTCCCTATTTGGTGTCAATCCAATTCCGGCTGTTTTTGCTGGAGCCGCTTTGACGGCAACCAGTATTGGCATCACCGCTAAAGTGCTGGCGGAAATTAATCGGCTGAGTTCCAATGAAGGTCAAATTATTATTGGCGCAGCAGTTCTTGATGACATTCTTGGTATTATTGTATTGGCAGTGGTCGGCAGTTTGGTGAAAACGGGAGAAATCCAAATTAGCAATATTGTTTACTTGATTCTCAGCGCCACCGCATTTGTGGTGGGATCAATCTTAATTGGTCGCTTCCTGAGTCCGTTTTATGTCAGTTTAGTGAATCGGATGAAAACCCGAGGCCAGTTATTACTGGTGTCGCTCTGTGTGGCGTTTATTCTTTCCTATATTGCTCAGATTGTTCAGCTTGAGGCGATTTTGGGGTCTTTTGCCGCTGGTCTAGTGTTGGCGGAAACGGAAAAGCGCGAAGAACTTGAAGAACAGATTTTACCGATCGCCGACTTTTTTGTGCCCGTCTTTTTTGTCTGTGTGGGGGCAAAAACTGACATTAGTGTCTTGAACCCTGCGATTCCCGCCAACCGAGAAGGGTTAATCATCGCCGCCTTTTTAATCCTGGTGGCAATCGTCGGCAAGGTGGTGACGGGCTTTACCATTTTTGGCCAACCAGACCTGAATAAATTGGCGATCGGGGTGGGGATGATTCCCCGGGGTGAAGTCGGTCTCGTCTTTGCCGGGGTAGGGGCAGCCAGCGGTGCCTTAACCTCTGCCACCGAAGCCGCCATTATTATGATGGTGATTGTGACCACCTTCGTCGCCCCCCCTTGGCTACGGCTTGTATTTAAAGACAAAGAGGCGTCTCCGGAGAAACCAGTGCCTACCCCCGAGTCATAGCGATCGCTCCAGCTGGCTGACTGCCGCTGCTTTCCTCATTGGGGTTGGGGAGGTGAACAGTCAACCCGCAATCAGGCTATAGTCATCGGAACGCCTAATAACGGGTCAGCGGAATCCACTCAAAACTATCCACAATCCCTTGGTAATAATTATTGATGGTTTCCCGGGGATAGGGGGTGACACCAGCCTCCACTCCAAACCATTGCTCATAGAGATTGACGGCTTGGGTTTGATCGCTAATAATTCCCTCCATATATTGCAACAGACTGTAATTGACCAAATGACGCCAATCTGAGTCATCCTTTGGCAATAAGCAGGCATATGCCTCGTATTGATAGGGGAAATTGGGCACAACTTCCCAGTCTTGGGGATTCTGGGTGGCTTTCTTCAACCCCGCTAATACAATGCCATCCCCCGCCAGCGCCTCAATGGCGCCAGCCTCCAATTGCTTTAAGCCATCGGTTTGATCATCGACATAAACCAATTGGGCGGCGGGTTGAAAATTGCGAATAGCTTTTTCATTGGTTGTATTCGGAATCACGCCAATCGTCCGACCAGCGAGGGAGGCCGCCGACTCGAGCCCGCTCCCCTTTTTGGTTAAAATTTTGGTGCCATCGGCAAAATAACTCACGGAAAAGTCGACTTTGGCGGTTCTTGCCCAGGTAAAGGTGGAGGAGGCACACTCTAAATCAATCTGGTTATCGGCAATTAAATCAAAACGATTATCCGCCGTTGCTTCCACCAGGTTTAGCCGAATCGGTTTCCCTAAGCGTTGTTCCGTTTGTTGGCGAATTAACTCTAAAATTGCCAATGAGAACCCGACCCATTCGCCTTGCTCATTAACATACCCAAATGGCACTGCATCCTTCCGAGCACCCGCCGTGATTGTTCCGGTCTTTTCAATGCGTTCCAACACTGCTCCGGCCCAACTTGGCGTGATCATTGCTGAACTCATCAACAAAGACAGCGCCAAACATGCAATTTTTTTCATCGTGATCCATTAAAATTCCAATCGCTGAGATAGGTTGACTGACCCCAAGGGGGCAAAGTTTCAACCCCAGTCCCCCCCTCCCCCATTAGTGGCCCCAAAATACTAGATGCTGGAGACGGTTAAAACAGAGTATGTTAGCGTTAGGTGCAGATTCAGCACTGCTATGGCAATCACGGCTGATTGAGCAATACCATTCCAATCCCCTTTCAACGCCCCTTTCCTCAGATGAAATCATGCGTGTTCTACTGGTTTATCCCTTGTTTCCACCCACCTTCTGGTCCTACGAAAAAATTTTAGAACTGGTTAATCGTAAAGTCCTCCTGCCGCCCTTGGGCCTCGTGACGGTGGCGGCTATTCTGCCCCAGACCTGGGAATTTAAGTTAGTGGACCGCAATATCCGGGCCGTCACCGAAGACGAATGGGCTTGGGCTGACCTGGTGTTGTGCTCTGCAATGATTGTTCAAAAAGAAGACTTATTAGACCAAATCCGGGAAGCTAAACACCGGCAAAAATTGGTGGCGGTGGGGGGTCCCTATGCCACCTCTGTCCCTGCGGAAGTCCAGGCGGCTGGCGCCGACTTCCTAATTTTGGATGAAGGGGAAATCACCCTGCCAATGTTTATTGCGGCCATCGAACGAGGCGAAACCCAAGGGGTGTTTCGGGCAACGGAAAAACCCGATGTCACCATTACCCCTGTCCCTCGCTATGATCTCCTAGAGATGGCGCAATATGATTCCATGTCGGTGCAATTCTCACGGGGATGTCCTTTCCAGTGTGAATTTTGCGACATTATTGTGCTCTACGGTCGCAAACCCCGCACCAAAACACCGGCACAGTTGCTCAAAGAACTGGATTACCTCTACGAATTGGGCTGGCGTCGGGGGGTGTTTATGGTGGATGACAATTTCATTGGCAATAAGCGCAATGTCAAACTGCTGCTCAAGGAACTGAAGGTTTGGCAGGCGGAGCACGGTTATCCATTTCGTTTCAATACCGAAGCGTCCGTCGATCTTGCCGATGACCAAGAACTGATGGAATTGATGGTGGACTGTTATTTTGATGCGGTCTTTTTAGGGATTGAAACCCCCGACGAAGAGAGTTTACAACTGACGAAAAAATTTCAAAATACCCGCACGTCCCTGGCGGATAGCATCGATAAAATTATTCGTACGGGCTTGCGCCCCATGGCCGGTTTTATCATTGGTTTCGATGGAGAGCAAAAAGGGGCTGGCGATCGCATTATTCGTTTTGCTGAGCAGGCCACGATTCCCACCACTACCTTTGCCATGCTCCAGGCCCTACCCAATACGGCCCTCTGGCATCGCCTGGAAAAAGAAGGTCGTCTCCGGGCCAATAAAGATGGCAACATCAACCAAACCACCCTGATGAACTTTATGCCGACGCGCCCCCTCGAGGATATTGCGACGGAATATGTTCAGGCCTTTTGGCAGCTTTATGACCCCCATCTTTACCTTGACCGTATTTATCGTTGCTTTTTAAAACTTGGCCCTCCCCGATGTCATCCCCCGGCCCAACTGCCTCGCTGGACAGATATTAAAGCCCTGGCCATTGTGGTTTGGCGGCAGGGGATTAAACGGGATACCCGCTGGCGCTTTTGGCACCATTTATTGGGGATTCTGCGACAAAATCCGGCTGTCTTTGAGCATTACCTCACCCTTTGTGCCCATAATGAACATTTCTTGCAATATCGAACCATTGTTCGGCAGCAGATTGAGGCACAATTGCAAGAATACTTGGCGGGTCAAGGGCAACAGTCGCCCCTAGTTTCAACGGCAGTTCCAGAAACGGCATTAGCCAGTTAGGGCTTGTGAGCGATCGCCAAGAGTATGATTTAATCAAAAAAACGGGGGTTGTCTTGATTGACAACCTCATTCTTAAGATCAAGTCAACTAATATTTATCAATTTAGTCTTCTATGTCCCATGCAACTGATATCCGGACCCTGGCCCGTTGGATGGCAGCGGATTTTAGTAATCAGGCCCAAGCCTTTGCCAATCCGCCTTTTTATGCGCACATTCGGGTGGCAATCCGCCCTTTATCAGCGGAGAAATTCGGTGCGCCGATGCTGTTTTTGGAACAGGCCTATGATTTTGCGCTACAACAACCCTATCGTTTACGGGTGTTGAAGTTGAATGTGGTGGACAATCATATTGAGATCGAAAATTTCAGGGTCAACAACGCCGAGGATTTTTATGGTGCGGCCCGGGATTTAGGGCGATTAAATCAATTAGTCCCTGCTCACCTGGAACCGATGCAAGGGTGTGACATGATTGTGGAGTGGACCGGCCGCAGTTTTAAGGGGGAAGTCCAACCGGGTAAACAATGCCGCATTATCCGTAATGGCAAGGAAACGTATTTAGAAAATAGCTTTGAAGTCAGCGAAACAGGATTAGTCAGCCTAGACCGGGGGTATGATCCCGAAACCAACGAACGAGTTTGGGGATCGGTGGCGGGGGCGTTTGAGTTTGTACGCTGGGATAGTTTTGCGGATGAGGTCTTGTTTTAGGGGGCAGTTTGGGCCACTAACACCCCCATTAATCCATTGGCGATCGGGTAATGGACTGCCTGGGAGAAACCATGTTTTTGGGCCAGTTTGACCTGTTCTCGACCCGAAGGGAAGCGGTCTAGGCTGGGCTGGAGATATTCATACTCTTGGCGGAGGTGTTTGTGCTTGGCTAAGGGAACGACGATATTGGCCAAATACCAACGCTGAAAATGCTGAACCAGGGGACTATCAGGACGATGGAAGTCTAAAATAGCAACCTTACCACCGGGTTTTAAAATCCGGGCTAGTTCTCGCAACGCCTGGGAAATATCCCCCACATTCCTGAGACCATAGCCCATGGTGGCGGCATCGAAACTGTGGTCAGCAAAGGGGAGGGCCAGGGCATCCCCCTGTCGCCATTCCAGAACACTATGACCGCTTCCTGCCCGTTGCCGTTGGGCGGCGATCGCCAAGAGGTCTGGACAGAAATCAAGCCCCACCACCCGACCGTGAACGCCGACTGTTTTAGCGGCTTGGAAGGCAAGATCGCCGCTTCCACAACAGACGTCGAGTAGGCGATCGCCAGGTTTTGCCCCACTCCATTTGACGGTCATGGCTTTCCAAACCCGATGCTGGCCCAAACTCAACCAAAAGTTAAAGTCATCATACTGGGGAGCAATGCGGGCAAACATTGCCTTGACGGTGTTTGGGGAGGGAGGGCTTTGGCTCACAGCAATTGAGGATAAGGGGTCTCAGCCCTAGTGTAAATCAAGGCTGAACTGCGACGGAGTGACCAAGAAAAATGGGATACAAGCCTCGCCCTTCAGGGCGACTTTTGATTCTTAATATATTCCTTTAAGACAGCCAATGGTGCCCCACCAACGGAGACAGCAAAATAACGAGGACTCC
>JBEAQB010000052.1:0-5387 GCA_041164125.1 Cyanobacteriota bacterium | reverse complement strand
AGTACCCTAGAGCCCCGCAAAAATGTGACGGGCTTAATTCAAGCCTTTAATGCCTTTAAAGCCAGCACCCAAGCCCCCCATCAGCTCGTGTTAATTGGTCAACTGGGTTGGCGATATGAGCCCATTCTGACGGCGATCGCCGAATCTCCTTTCTGCCCCGAGATTCACCGTTTAGCCTATGTGCCCAATGACTGGTTAGCGGTGTTTTATCAACGGGCCACAGCCTTTGTTTATCCTTCGTTTTATGAAGGCTTTGGGCTGCCGGTGGTGGAAGCTATGAATTTTGGGGTACCCGTCCTTACCTCGGATCGCGGTTCGTTGCCGGAGGTGGCCGGAGACGCAGCGTTGTTAGTCAATCCCGATCACCCCCAGGCACTTACCGATGCCCTAATCCAATTAGTGACCCAGTCCGACCTAGCAACACACCTGGGGCAAAAAAGCTTAGGGCGGTCTAAGCACTTTTCCTGGCAGCAAACCGCCCTCCAGACCCTTGAGATATATCGGGCTTTAGCTGATTGATGGGAATGAACACCGCGGTCGTCATTAGCTGGTTTACCCAAAACATGGCGGTAACGATAACGCTAAGATAAGGAATAAGTGCTTCAATTTACCTGCTATGAGGTTAGCTATGGAACTTACCCTGAATAATGTAGAAACGGTATTAGATGAACTCCGCCCCTATTTAATGGCGGACGGCGGCAACGTTGAAGTGGTGGAACTGGATGGTCCCATCGTCAAAGTCCGCTTACAGGGGGCCTGCGGTGCTTGTCCCAGTTCAACCATGACCCTCAAAATGGGGATTGAGCGCAAGTTAAGAGAAATGATTCCTGAAATTGCCGAAGTAGAGCAAGTTCTCTAGGAGCAAGGACCCTAGGTATGGGCATCGTTGACCTAGCCCCAGAAGCGGCGATCGTTACTGCCTAAGCATTGGGGCGGTGGTTGGCTATGCCCTCTTGCAATTCATTCGATTCAGTAATAGCAGCGTGGAGGGGGTTGCCAGCGAGTAAAATGCGATCGGGCTACAGTCGCCCTGTTTCTATTGAATTGGAGAAAAATTGTGGATTTAAGTCGTATTCCTGCCCAGCCGAAAGCCGGTCTGATTAATGTGCTCGTGGAAATTCCCGCCGGCAGCAAAAATAAATATGAGTTTGATAAAGACTTAAATGCGTTTGCCTTAGACCGTGTTCTCTATGCGTCTGTGCAATATCCCTATGACTATGGCTTTATCCCCAACACCTTAGCGGATGACGGCGATCCCCTCGATGGCATGGTGATCATGGATCAGCCCACCTTTCCCGGGTGTGTGATTGCCGCCCGCCCCATTGGTATGTTGGAAATGATTGATGGTGGCGATCGAGATGAGAAAATTCTCTGCGTTCCTGACAAAGATCCCCGCTATTCCTACGTCAAATCATTAAGTGATATTGCAGGGCATCGTTTAGATGAAATCGCTGAATTTTTCCGTACCTACAAAAATCTGGAGAAAAAGGTGACTGAAATTCTGGGCTGGAAAGACGTGGATGCCGTTCTGCCGTTGGTAGATGAATGCATCAAAAATTACCAATAGTTTGTTAAAGAGGGGGACTTTAGACTGAGGGGTTTGGGTCCCCCCTATTGGTCAATTTTGTTTACAATTGTCCATAACCTTATAAGGCTTGGTGTCCTGTCATGCTCGTCAAATCTACCACCCGTCATATCCGTATATTCTCCGCTGAAGTTCAGGGTAATGAACTGATACCCAGCGAAAACATGTTGACCTTGGACGTTGATCCCGATAATGAATTTGTCTGGAATGACGATGCGCTCCAACAGATTTATCGGCGCTTTGATCAATTGGTGGAATCCTACAACGGCGAAGACTTGACCGACTATAACCTGCGGCGCATTGGCTCAGACTTAGAACACTTCATTCGTTCTCTACTACAAGCGGGCACTATCAGTTACAACTTAGATTGTCGAGTTCTCAATTACAGCATGGGTCTTCCTAAAGCGGAGAGTCCCGAGACGGAAGGCAAATACTGGCTTTAAAGGATACGAGCGGGAAAGCCCCTCGAACCGGTAAAATTAGCATGACTCATCGTACTGGAGGCAAGGGGATTGGCTACTCGCGTCATCATCGTTCGTCATGGGCAAAGTAATTACAATGCCCAAAAACGGATTCAAGGTCGCAGCAACAAGTCTGTTCTAACGGAAAAAGGTCAAGCGGATGCCCAGTTGGTTGGGCAGGCCCTGAGCCCTTTACGAATCGATAAAATTTACTGTAGTCCGTTGCAGCGGGCTAAAAAAACGGCTGAAATTATTCATAGTTGCCTAACAGATCCCCCTAAACTTGTTCCCACCGACGACCTTTTAGAAGTCGATTTGCCCCTCTGGGAAGCCATGACCAAAAGCGATGTGGCGAGTCAATATCCTGAACAATACCGCCTCTGGCATGATCGCCCCGATGAAATGGTAATGAGGCTAGATAGTAGCAACGGCCCCGTTGACCATTACCCCGTTGCATCGTTGTATGCCCAAGCCCAACGATTTTGGCAAACCATCCTAGCCGATGCCGAGGGACAAACGCTGTTAATCGTCGCCCACAATGGCATTAATCGCTGTCTCTTGATGAGTGCGATCGGGATGCCGCCCTCCTACTATCAGCGCATCCAACAATCAAACTGCAATATTAGTGTGTTGAACTTCAGTGGCGACTGGGGGCAGCCCGTTCAGTTAGAATCCCTGAATCAAACCGCCCACATGGGGGTTCCCTTGCCCCCTCCCCGCACCCCCAGTAATTGCCTGCGTTTATTGCTCATTCGTCACGGTGAAACCCAATGGAATCGAGAATCACGATTTCAAGGGATCCGGGATATTCCCCTCAATGACAATGGCAAGGCCCAGGCTCAACAGGCAGCGGCGTTTCTTAAGGACACGGCCATTAACCTTGCCATTAGTAGCCCGATGTCACGACCCAAAGAAACCGCTGAAATAATTCTGCGCTACCATCCCGGCGTCGATTTGGATTTACAACCTGACCTAGTAGAAATTTGCCATGGTCTTTGGGAAGGCAAACTCGAAACTGAAATAGAAGCCGACTTCCCTGGTCTGTTAGAGCAATGGAAAGATGCCCCCGAAACCGTGCAAATGCCAGAAGGGGAAAACCTCCAACAGGTTTGGGACCGGGCGATCGCCTGTTGGCAAGACCGGGTAAACTTTTACGGCCAAGGGGAGGGTAAACGGGTCGGGATTGTGGTAGCCCATGATGCCATTAATAAAGTAATTTTGGCCCATCTGTTAGGCTTATCCCCAGCCCATTTTTGGCGTATTAAGCAGGGTAATGGTGGGGTCAGCGTCATTGATTATCCTAACGGTCCTGATCACCCTGCTATTTTGCAAGCGATTAACCTTACCGCTCACATGGGCAGTGTCCTTGACCAAACCGCCGCTGGTGCCCTGTGAAGCGCGCCTTAGTGGTTTGGGGGCAGATCGAACTTCACAAAATGTAATGCACTGAACTGCAAATCATCAGGGGCAACGATATGCCTTCCCTTCCCCTGCCGTTTATTATAAACTTACCAAAAGTGTTATTCCTTTCGTGTGCCAGGAGTCCGTCATCGTAATGCAGGCGACGCAACCGCTGCAAACCGTTTCCCAAGCTGTCCCCAAGGAATTTTTACAAGCGGACGGTGGCATCAACCCTAACGTGTTGATGTTTGGGGCAGCTATTTTATTGATTACTTTTTCGGTTTTGGGCTATTGGCAATGGAGTCTACCCCACTGGTTAAGTTTTTGTTGTAGTGTTTTGGCGTTACACCTCTCGGGCACTGTCATTCATGATGCCTCCCATAATGCTGCCCACCGCAATCGCAGCGTGAACGCCGTCCTGGGCCATGGCAGTGCCCTCATGTTGGGGTTTGCGTTTCCAGTCTTTACCCGTGTTCATCTCCAGCACCATGCCCATGTCAATGATCCTGAAAATGATCCCGATCACTTTGTTTCCACCGGTGGCCCCCTGCTGTTGATTGCGGCACGTTTTTTCTATCACGAAATTTTCTTCTTTAAACGACAGTTGTGGCGCAAATATGAACTGTTGGAATGGTTCTTAAGCCGTTTAGTCTTATTTACCATCGTTTTCTTGGGGATTCATTACGGCTTTATTGGCTTTGTCATGAATTATTGGTTTGTCCCGGCCTTGATTGTCGGCATTGCCTTGGGATTATTTTTTGACTATTTACCCCATCGCCCTTTCCAAGAACGTAACCGCTGGAAAAATGCTAGGGTTTATCCCAGCCCGATTTTAAATCTGATGATTTTTGGGCAAAATTATCACCTGATTCACCATCTTTGGCCCTCTATCCCCTGGTATCACTATCAGGCTACCTATCGAGTCACCAAACCCATTTTGGATGAGAAAGGGTGTGATCAGTCCTTGGGGCTGTTAGAAGGTAAAAATTTCTTGAGCTTTCTGTACGATATCTTTTTAGGCATTCGCTTTCACGGTCCTAAATCATCAGATACGCCCTAATCTCTGTGGCTGGCAAGCCACAACTCCAATCGCTGTCCCCCGCCCCTACCCTGGAGATAGGGTTACTCACTCCCTGAGCATCATGGACGTTAAAATTTGTGGGCTACGATCGCCACAGCAGGCCCAGGCGATCGCCCAGATGGGCTTCAAGATTTTTGGCTTTATTTGTGTGGAAGCCTCGCCCCGTTATGGAACAGTTGAGCAGATTCAACAGGTGTTGCAATCCCTCACGATGAATGACACCCTCGGGGCGATCGGGGTGTTTGCCAATCCTTCCCTGGCTCAACTACAAGCCACATTGAGCCAGACGTCATTGACCGGAATCCAACTGCATGGCGATGAAACACCACAGTTTTGCCAACAGGTCAAACACCGGTTTCCTCACCATCAACTCATCAAGGCCTTAAGGTTGCGACAAGCCGACGATTTAAAGCAGGCAGAGCACTATTTTGACCAGGTTGACGTGTTATTGCTCGATGCTTATCATCCTCAACAGTTAGGGGGAACGGGGAAAACCCTACCGTGGCAGCAGCTCCAATCATTTCGTCCCCCCATTCCCTGGTGGCTAGCCGGTGGACTAACGCCGGACAACCTCCCCCAAGCCTTAGAAATACTGCACCCCGATGGCATTGATTTATCCAGTGGTGTTGAACGGGCCCCAGCGGATAAAGATCTCGTTAAAGTTCGACAATTACACACCCAACTCCACATGTTAAATGCTCTCAATGGCAGCAAGTCTGACATCGTCGAGAAGAGATGGGTTTGGTAGACTGGGGAAACTGAAAATATTTTGGTGGATATGTCTGAGTTTGTGCCGCTGTTGACCCCCGATCGCCGTTTATTTCCTGGTTTAGCCGATAAAACCTATTTCAACTTTGGG
>JBEAQB010000051.1:0-3983 GCA_041164125.1 Cyanobacteriota bacterium | reverse complement strand
TCTTCAATCGGGTAATTCGGCAAAACAGCGTCTATAGACTTGATAATGATGCTTGACTCACCTATCTGGATATGGCTTCCTGCATTTATGGGAACTTCTTGTTCTAGAATGATTTGCCCATCGACAATAACGGGATTGCGCTTGTCAGGAGGATTATCCCTGGTAACGTTGCGGAGGAAAGTGCGATCGCCCCCAGGAAAATCATGGAGAATATTTGAGTCTCCACTGGGTTCAACAGAAAAGATTTCCAGATGGAGGCGAGAGACTGTTTTATCAGATTGAGGTAACACTAAATCGCACTGGTCTTCGTCACGACCAATGCGAATAAGGCCAGGAACTTTAGTGCCATAAAAGTCAATTTCTCTATAATGTAATTGCCCTTTTTCAGTCCATTCCAAGGCCATAATATGAGTGGATGGAGATAGTTTCGGATTGTCAGCAAGGTCTGATGGATTGATGGGATTAATAATTGTGCCATCTGAATCGTTAGGTTCCTCAAGCACGGTTTCATCAGACTGAGCGAGAACTGTTTTATTTTCCAAAACGATCATTAAGTCATAGTGGCCAATCCCGATGATGCTGCCACTGGCAAGGTCATGTTGAACCCGCTGAATTCGCACTCCGTCAACCAAAGTGCCATTGGTACTAAAATCTTCAATAATTAATTGTCCCTCAACCATGTTAAGCAAAGCATGGTATCGAGAAATCTTCTTGTTGGCATCCAACAATTGAAATGGAGTGACAGGTTGCCCCTCTAAATCAGTGGGGAGTGCGTCAATTTCTCGCCCAAAAGCCACCGGCAAAGCTAGGATTTGGGTTGTTGGCTCAGCAGCAATGGGATCGTTCCAGTTTATTTGAACTTTCATGGACCGAAGTGTTTTGTAAAGACAGCTTAAATGACGTGCGAATATACCCAATCAAGAGATTGATCGCACCAAAGTGAAAATGCCAATACTTTGACATTCTTGCGGCTATTGTCTGAACTTCATTGGCTTTAGTGCGCCTAAGCTTTACTGGCTTTAATACACATAATTAAAATATCTTAATGCGACCCTAGTTTTAACGATAACCTTGTCTGGTGTGCTGGACTTTATGCAATGCAAGTAATGGCAAAACACAGAAGTAATCAAAGTTTTACAAGGATTGTTAAAATTGATTTCTCGCAAACTTAAATTACCACAGTCCCCTCAACAACAAGATCACTCAGGTCAATTTCTGATGACATAGTCCGGAATTCGTATCAGTCTTATCTTCGGTGGCCCTAGCCCCAACTGTGGCAAAATAGTTAAGGCCTAAACCCATAGATCCGTGACAATGACCACCTCCTTGCCCCCCCAATACGACCCCAATGTCACCGAGAGCAAATGGCAAACTGCTTGGGAAGACAGTCAAGTTTTTAAGGCAGATCCCGACCGGGGGGGAGATCCCTATTGTGTCGTCATTCCGCCTCCCAACGTGACGGGGAGCCTGCACATGGGTCATGCCTTCGAGAGTTCTTTGATTGACACCTTGGTTCGCTATCACCGAATGCGGGGAGACAATACCCTTTGGTTACCAGGGACTGATCATGCCAGCATTGCGGTACAGACCATTTTGGAACGCCAACTCAAAGCTGAAGGTAGAACCCGGGATGATTTAGGGCGCGAAAAATTCCTGGAACGGGCTTGGCAGTGGAAACAAGAATCAGGCAGCACGATTGTTAACCAACTGCGCCGTCTTGGGGTCTCGGTGGATTGGACACGGGAACGCTTCACCTTGGACGAACAACTCTCCCATGCGGTCAAAACTGCCTTTATTCAACTCTACGAAGAAGGGTTAATTTATCGCGGCAATTATCTGGTCAACTGGTGTCCGGCCTCCCAATCGGCGGTATCTGACCTAGAGGTGGAAAATCAAGAAGTTGATGGACATTTATGGTATTTTCGCTATCCCCTCAGTGATGGTAGTGGGGCGGTGGTGGTGGCAACGACCCGACCGGAAACGATGCTGGGGGATACGGCGGTAGCGGTCAATCCCAATGATGAGCGTTATCAAGCCATGATTGGCAAAACCCTAACCCTGCCGATTATGAACCGGGAAATTCCAATTGTGGCGGATGAATTGGTTGACCCTGGCTTTGGTACAGGTTGTGTCAAAGTAACGCCGGCCCATGATCCCAACGATTTTGTGATGGGACAACGGCACAGCTTACCCTTCATAAATCTGCTCAATAAGGACGGTTCAATGAATGAAAATGCCGGCATTTTTGCCGGGCAAGATCGGTTTGAGGCCCGGCACAATGTTGTGAAGGCCTTGGCAGCAGAAGGCTTTTTGGTCAAGGTTGAAGACTATCGCCACTCTGTCCCCTATGGCGATCGCGGTAAAGTCCCCGTTGAACCCCTACTGTCAACCCAGTGGTTTGTTAAAATTGAGCCCTTGTCCCAGAATGCCCTGCAGTGTTTAGATGAGCATCAGTCGCCCCGGTTTGTGCCAGAACGATGGGGCAAAGTTTACCGAGATTGGTTGGTGAAGTTAAAGGACTGGTGTATTTCTCGCCAACTCTGGTGGGGGCATCAAATCCCAGCTTGGTATGTCGTCAGTGAAACCCATGGGGAGATTACAGACCATACGCCCTTTGTGGTGGCCTATGACGAAGTGGAAGCAGCACAAAAGGCCAGGGCCAGATATGGTGAGGAGATCACTTTAGAACAAGATCCTGATGTGTTAGACACTTGGTTTTCCTCTGGACTCTGGCCGTTTTCAACCATGGGTTGGCCCAAGGAAACCCCTGATTTGGCCAAGTACTACCCCACTACTACCCTCGTAACGGGGTTTGACATCATCTTTTTCTGGGTAGCGCGGATGACCATGATGGCGGGGCACTTTACCGGCAAAATGCCCTTTAATGATGTTTACATTCATGGTTTAGTACGGGATGAAAATGGCAAAAAAATGTCGAAATCAGCCAATAATGGCATTGATCCCCTGTTACTAATCAACAAGTATGGGACAGACGCTCTGCGTTATACCCTGATACGGGAAGTCGCCGGAGCGGGTCAAGACATTAGCCTTCAATACGATCGCCAAAAGGATGAATCGGAATCGGTGGAAGCGTCCCGAAATTTTGCCAATAAGCTGTGGAACGCGGCCCGGTTTGTGATGATGAATCTGGAGGGGCAAACTCCGGCCCAATTGGGTGCGCCTAAGGCCGAAGAACTTGAACTCGCGGATCAGTGGATTTTGTCCCGTTTAAACCAAGTCACCCAACAAACCCGTGATTACCTAGAGCATTATGGTTTGGGAGAAGCGGCCAAAGGTTTGTATGAATTTATCTGGGGCGATTTTTGTGATTGGTACATTGAACTTGTCAAGCCGCGTCTGTGGAATAAAGCCGGCGGAGACAATGGGGCGAAACGCCAACTGGTGGCCCGGCAAGTTCTGGCCCAGGGATTAGACAGCATCGTAAAACTGCTCCATCCTTTCATGCCCCATGTTACCGAAGAGTTGTGGCAAACACTCCACCAAGCTGAGGCTGATTTCCTCGCGCGACAACCTTACCCTGAGGGGATTCCAGCCTTCATTAATCCTGATTTAGAGTCCCAATTTATCCTATTAATCAATACCCTGCGCACCATTCGTAATCTCCGTGCTGAAGCAGGCATCAAACCCGGGGCGCTGGTGACAGTCATTTTGCAGAGTGAAAATGATCAGGAACGACAAATCCTCATCCAAGGAGAAACCTATCTGAAAAATATTGGCAAAGTCGAGACCTTAGAGGTTGTTCCCCAGGTAACCCATGAACACAGTCAATGTATTGCCGGGGTCGTGGACACAATTCAGGTGCTGATTCCCCTATCAGGACTTGTTGATGTCGGGGTGCTACGGGGGAAAATCCAGAAAAACCTTGATAAAGTTAATAAAGAATACGAATCCATCAATAAACGCTTATCGAATCCTGGCTTTGTCAATAAAGCGCCCCAAGCGGTGATTGAAGGAGCGAGGGA
>JBEAQB010000050.1:0-5020 GCA_041164125.1 Cyanobacteriota bacterium | reverse complement strand
CCTTCTGATCGGCGGCTAAAAAACTGAGGGCAAACTGACCACTGTCTTTAATCATGGCGTGGGAACCGGAGTCAGAGCGCACACAATTAATGACTAACGGCGGTTGAAAGGAGGCTTGCATGACCCAACTGGCGGTGAATCCATTGGACTCATCCCCAGATTTAACCCCACAGATAAAGAGACCATGGGGAATTTTACGCAGTAGGGTTTTCTTGGCTTGTTCGTCTAACACAATGTTTGGCTCGTCAAAATTTCCAGGTTGTCTTCGCTGATTTTACTCAACTTTGTTCCTAAATTTCTTCGACTTCCAACCGTCCAGCAGTAATGGCATCAAAGGCAAAGGCCAACACGATGGGCATGGGATTTTTGCATACCACTGCCGAGGCAATGGCAAACCCTGATAAGGCGATCGCCAGTCGAAGCCAGTGCTTTTCTTCTTCACAAAGACCTTTTTCCAATTTAATCGCTCGTAAAATCTTGCCTGGAATAGGCTCCGGCATCACTGCCCCCGGGGGAAATGCCCAATAGTGATTGAGGCGCTCCATGAACACGTCTGTCCAACCATGGGCCTCACACCATTCTTCAATCCAAGCGTCACAAAAATGTCTCATAACTAGACAAGCAGTCTCCGTAACTCGGCTAAAATTCTAGACCAATCTGTTTAAGCAAAATTTGAATCCCATTGATTCATCAATTGCAGTTAATTTTTAAGTTTTGTAAGGAATGTCAAAATTTTTGTGACAACGCAAATGCTTCCCTATGGGTGAATGGCATTAACTGAGAACTAGCTTGACATAAACGTAAAAGGGGCATTCGTTGTGACTTGACAGCCATCCTAGCAAGGGGATTGGGAACGGACGCAAATTGCCATAAAACTTTACCAAAACATGGCGCGGGGAAGCCTTGCTTTTGAGGATAGGGATGCGCACTTTGATAGACTCAGTGAACACTGGGCGCGGCTGACGCTAACCGCCCCGACCCCCCTCGCCGCCCCATTGATTACTGGCTACGGGCATGGGTCGTGAGGGACGGATCAAACACCAGTCTGCTACCCCCAAACATCATGCCGTCAACTGTCATTATGCGCGATCGCCATCTTGCCCGGATTAACTTTACCGCTCTCAAAAATAGCGAAATGGTCGGACTTGTTTTGGCGTTACACCCCCGCCAAGCCACAGAACTTTATCCTGACTACGCCAAAGGACTCCATGCTTGGTTTCTTCACCAAATTCAAGCGTATGACCCCGACCTGTCTCGCTATCTTCACGACGAACAGTCTGAAAAAGCGTTTACCCTATCACGGTTGGATGGACCGCTGCAGTCACGGGGGGGAAAGCTGTACCTGAGTCCTGATGCGACCTATCGATGGTATTTAACCCTGCTGTCTAGGCCGGTGCTGCAAGGAATTGTGCCTTGGCTACAGCAATTACCGAGGGATTTGGCACTAGCCCATCATCTTCTCCAGATTGGTGATGTGCAATGCTTTTTGCCGCCCCGCACTTACCCACAACTGTTTCAGGTTTCCCCTCGCCGCACGATTAACTTAAGCTTTTTGAGCCCCACCAGTTTTCGTCGTCAAGGCAACCACTTTCCGCTGCCTGTGCCCAGTAATCTTTTCCATAGCTATCTACGCCGCTGGAATGAGTTTTCGGGGTATTTTGTGGACGCTACTGACTTTTTAGCTTGGGTAGAGGCATATGTACGGATTGATCGCCATTGGTTGGAAAGTACGGTGGTTCCGGGGGGAAAACGGGGAAATGTGACGGGATTTATAGGGGCGATCACCTTATCATTGAGTCCGCAAGGAGGGAAGAACCCGGAATTTAGGCAATTATTTTATAGTTTGGCTCACTATGCCCCCTACTGTGGCACGGGGCATAAAACGCCCTTTGGCTTGGGGCAAACTCGTTGCGAGTGGCGGGAGCCCGAACAGAGTTGTGTGGCCTGGGTACAGTCTGCTCTCCAAGAACAGTCCTTAGCGGAACGGGTTGAAGTCCTGAGTGCGCAACTGATGCAACAGAAAAAACGCACCGGTGGTGAGCGGGCCTTGAAGATTTGTCAGGCCCAGGCCCAAATTATGGCACGACGGGAATTAGGCGAATCCCTCCAGGCGATTGCCGCTGATTTAGGGTTGTCCTACGAAACCGCTAGAACCTATAACAAACGGGGCAAAAAACTATTGCAAGGGCTATCGTGAATGTATCTAATTTCTTCGTGAGGTAAGCCAATGTTGACAACCCAACGGGCCGACCGGGTGGTGATCCCGAATCTCAGTTGGCAACAGTTTGAAAATATTTTGGCCAATCTGGGCGATCAGCGATCAGCTCGTATTGCCTACTATGACACCGAACTTGAAATTATGACTCCTTTACCTAAACACGAATATTTTAAGACTGCGATTAGCATCATGGTAGAAGATGCAGCGGCATTATTAGAATACGACTATGAATGCTATGGCTCTAGCACTTGGAAACGGCAAATAATGCAGGCTGGGGTAGAGCCGGATAACTGTTTTTATTTTCAACATGAAGCTTTGGTGCGAGGCAAACTACACTTTGATCTCGACAAAGATCCCCCCCCCGATTTGGTTTTAGAAGTGGATTTAACCAGCAAATCAATTCCCCGTTTACCCCTTTACGCCCGCTTGGGTGTGCCGGAAATTTGGCAGTATGAAGACGGTGTTTTAACGATTTATCAACTACAACAAGGGGAATATCAAACCAGTCCCACCAGCAGTATTTTTCCCCAATTAAATATTCTCGAATTGCCCCAACTCATTGATCAATACCGTCCCCTTGGTCGTCGAGCCTTTCGACAGGCGGTGCAAGAGTGGATTCAGGAACAAATTGCTTAACCGATACGTGTAAGAGTTCTCTTTCCTTGCCCGCAGGCTACTGTAACAAGCTGGGAGGAGAGCGGCATGAGCTCAGTCGGATGCACAGTCACAGCAAGCAAGTCAAACTCATGCTACGATAAGTTTGTCTTGAACACTTTTCCCTAAGCGAAAACCAAGCAAAACGGGCAGTGTTGCAAGAAAATATTTTCAGTCTTCGGAACGAGGGTGTATTGCGGCTCGGCTGGGCTCGCCCAACGCTCTATCCCAGACTGTTAAGACTCGCTACTCTTCGGGGTAAAAACCCCTTCTTTGGGTAGAAAGATCCCTCCTCGCTTCAGCAGGGAGGAATAGTTCACCGGCTATCCAGCAATGGCTACAGTGGCAGTAAAGTAGGCGACCCCCACCATCGTCGTCATTGCGAGGGATTTGTCTCTCCTCAGACTCTGGCGCTATGACTGACTCATCTCCGACTTTAACTTGGCTCCAAGAACGCACCGAATTTGGACAACTGCCCCAGGAAGTGTTAACGGAGATCGCTGCCCAGGCCACTGACTTTGTGCTACCAGAGGGCAAGGTTCTATTTGCTGGGGCAGAGCCAGACAAATCCGTTTACATTTTGCGCCGGGGACAACTGGAATACCTATCAGGTAAAGCCTGTTTTTTACCGGGAACGGTGATTAATTTGGGGGCATTAGTTATGGATATTCCCCTAACGAGTCCCCTCAAGGCCCTCAGTGATTGTGAGTTGTGGCGACTCTCGGCAGAAGTGGGACGTCTTTTATTGAGGGATTATCCGGTCATTGGTCAATTTTTCTCCCAGCAATTAGCCCAGGAAGTTAAAGAACTTAGTGCCCAACTCTCCTTTGAACAGGAACGGCAGCGAATCTTACGACCCTACCTTGTCCCAGCGGCGAAACGGGCCATCATGGGCAAAAGTCGTTATGCTCAAAAGCTCCGCAGCCAAATCCACGCCGCCAGTGAGACCGATCAAGTGGTGTTGGTGTTTGGTGAACCCGGACTAGAAAAAGATAATACTGCCGCTTTAATCTCTTGGGTTTAATCTCTTGGGTTTAATTCCCCGCTGCTTGCAGCGGCTTTTCGGTAAAATTGAGGAATGAGTCAGTATATCCATAAAAAGCATAACGTTACGGTCTTGTTATATCATCTTGTGTTTCCAGCTAAATATCGTAAAGCCGTGTTTGATCAGAAAGTAGATCAAGAACTACGAGATATTTGTATGGAAATTGAGAAAAGATACGAAATACGTTTTCTAGAAATTGGAGTTGATAAAGACCACGTTCATTTTCTTGTTCAGTCAATTCCTACTTACAGCGTAACTAGCTTAGTCAAGATGATTAAAAGTTTAACTGCTAGGGAGATATTTAAAAGATGTCCGCATGTGAAAAAACAACTTTGGGGAGGAGAGTTCTGGAGTGATGGTTATTTTGCAAGTACAGTTGGCAAGCATGGGGACGAAAATATGATCTCTAAATACGTTAAAGACCAAGGAGGAGAGTACATGAAATTACATCAATCTCAGCAACTCAGTCTTTTTTGATTCTGATACCCCGCTGCTTGCAGCGGGGAGGCTTCATTCAGCAACAAAAGCATAAGCATAAGCTAGCCCATAGACGTAAATGTAGGCAGAGAAAACATCAACCTAATCAAGCCGTGGAATCAGAGCTAGGGCAGCAAATAGACCGTATTTTAGCCAAGGCTATTGTTGAACTTGCTGTTTCTTACAAGGTGGGGAGTATCGTTCTGCCTGTTTTGACGGATATTAGAAGCTGTCTACAGGCGGAAGTTAATGCTAAAGCCGAAGCTAAAATACCAGGTTGTTTAGAAGCCCAGAAGTCTTATGCTAAGAAATATAGAAGTAGCGTCAATCGATGGAGTTATGGTCGCCTACAAAATAGTATTATCAGTAAGGCCTCACAACAAAATATTGTTATAGAGTCGGTTAAGTTGTCAGTCTATCAAGAGCCGATTATAATAGCAGAAGAGATGGCATTCACTGCCTATAAATCTCGGCAAGTACCTTGAAAACTAAATATTAATACAGTTTTAATCGTGCCGCAGTTCATGCTCTTTTGAGCCTCTGTGCTGTGTTAAATGAGGGTTAGTTTGTTTACCTGCGGTAAACGTGCTTTCTGGCCCTGATAACTACCCACCCAGAAGCTGTCT
>JBEAQB010000049.1:0-4637 GCA_041164125.1 Cyanobacteriota bacterium | reverse complement strand
AAAAGCATTTTACCTGGTAATTGCTGGCGCCTAGGCTCATCAAACACCAGTTGACTTAACGCCAGATTCTACCAGCTTTACCCAGTCTCCTTGTCCACTCTTCCCCTTTCCTAAAACAATTCTTTACATACAATTCTTTACATAAGTATGGCCAAGCAAGGCTTTCGTGATCGATTGGTGCTCGGAACCCCCTGGAATTCGGTTTTCCGATCTCAGAGGAGAAGACCAAAGCGTGATAGATTTTGGGGGAAAGTTGCCTAATCTCAAACACTATGCCATTCACGATTGATTCAGCCCGTGGAATTTTTCCGAATACCCTCGCTGCGGACGTTGTCCCTGCAACGATCGCCCGTTTTAATCAACTCAATGCTGAAGACCAACTGGCCTTGATTTGGTTTGCCTACTTGGAAATGGGCAAAACTTTGACGATTGCCGCCCCTGGGGCCGCTAGCATGCAACTGGCAGAAAACACCCTCAAGGACATCCAAGCGATGGGCCCCATGCAGCAGTCTCAGGCCATGTGTGACCTAGCCAATCGCACTGACACTCCCATCTGCCGAACCTATGCCAGCTGGTCCCCCAACATCAAGCTGGGTTTCTGGTATCGCCTGGGCGAATTAATGGAACAGGGCAAAGTGGCGCCTATTCCTGCTGGCTATCAATTATCCGCTAATGCGAATGCCGTCCTAGTCACCATCCAAGGCCTCGAAGCTGGACAGCAAATCACCGTTCTCCGCAATGCCGTTGTTGGGATGGGCTATGACGCCGGTAAAGATGGTTCCCAACGAGTGGCTGAACCGGTTGTTCCTCCCAAAGATATTGCTCAGCGCACTCAGGTGAGTATTCAAGGCGTGGATAACCCCACCGTCTTGTCTTACATGAATAACCTCAATGCCAACGACTTTGACGCGCTGATTGAGCTTTTTACCCCCGACGGTGCTCTTCAACCCCCCTTCCAGCGTCCCATTGTCGGCAAAGAAAGTGTCCTACGCTTTTTCCGCGAAGAATGTCAAAACCTTAAGTTAATCCCTGAACAAGGTGTTACCGAACCGGCCGAAGACGGCTTCACCCAGATTAAAGTCACCGGTAAAGTGCAAACCCCCTGGTTTGGCGGTAACGTCGGGATGAATATTGCGTGGCGCTTTTTGCTCAATCCCGAAGGCAAAGTGTTTTTTGTCGCGATTGACCTCCTAGCCTCTCCAAAAGAATTACTCAACTTTGCTCGCTAAAACAGCGTTCATCCCTAGTAAAAACCTCATTATGAATTTTAAAAGTGGGCTAATCGTTGCGGAGCAAGCCCGCTTTTTTTATGATGGTAATAATTATTACAAATCTATACCATAACAATGTTACAAGCCTCTGAAGCCCCCTGGACAGCCAGCGAAACCCAATGTGCCCATACGCTCTTGAAAACAGCTTACGAAAGAGAAGTTCAGAATTTACTAGCAGATGTACAGGCTCAAGTTTCAGGCATGACACAGGTTGAGGACTTATGGAAGTTTCACGATTTCCTCAGCGCTAAACGCCATGAAATTGACGGCAAGTATGATGAACGGGAGTCCGTGATTATTTTTGTTTTTGCCCAGTTACTGAAGGACTGTTTAATTGACCCTGAGGAACTGGATTTTCTCTCTGGGGAAAAACGCGCCAAGATTAAAGCCTTAGCACGCTTATAACGTCCCCAGCGTCATCATACTGGGTCGTAACGTTGACGTATTCTCAACGTCTTTGTACCGTATCAACCCGTTGACGATAAAGTTTGAGACAATAATCATTGATCTTCCATGGCTTAAAATCGCTTGCTCGCAAGACGTTTGAGTGACCATGGAATTGCTGTGTTCCCCTTGCAGGTCAACTAAATTGCTGAGCGCCAACAAGGGCTTTGCCCCGGTCATTAAAAATTCCCGTTTCCTCTCCCTCTGGGTCGGTCAAATTTTCTCCCAGTTGGCGGACAAATTTTATCTGGTTTTGATGATTGCCCTAATTGCTAGTCACTTTCAGGGGAATGATCAGTCTATCAGTGGTTGGGTCTCAGCCATTATGATTGCCAATACCATTCCAGCCGTGCTGTTTGGGTCTGTGGCGGGGGTGTACGTGGATCGATGGGAAAAAAAACAAGTGTTGGTGGTGACCAATCTACTGCGGAGTAGTTTGGTGATGGCCTTACCGCCCCTGCTCTGGGTCAGTCAACAACGGGCGATCGCCATTCCCTTGGGTTGGCTGCCTAGTGTCTGGCGTCGTTGGCAGGCTCAAGAACAGGATGCCTTTGCGTTGCCCCTGGGCTTTGCCATTTTATTGGTAATTACCTTTGCCGTTTCTACCCTGACCCAGTTCTTTGCCCCGGCCGAGCAATCTGCCACCCCCCTGGTGGTCAGAAGTCGCCATTTACTCGCGGCTAACTCCCTGAGTACGTTAACCATGATGGCGGTTTTAATTGTCGGCTTTGCCATTGGCGAACCGCTACTAACGTTTGTCGATGCCACCTTTCATCATGATGGGGATTTTGGCAAAATCTTAGTGGTGGGAGGGGCCTACGGCTTGGCCGGGGGGGTCTTATTATCCTTAAAGACCGGCGAGAAAACGGCTGACCCGACCCTCATTCACCCCCATGTTTTGAGCGACATTCAAGAGGGTATTCGCTATCTCCAGCAAAATCATCGGGTTCGCAATGCCCTAATCCAGTTGCTAATCTTATTTTCAATTTTTGCCGCCTTGTCAGTATTAGCGGTTAGTATGGCCGCAAACTTACCCGGCTTGAAGGCGTCTCAATTTGGCTTTCTACTAGCTTTTGGGGGCGTTGGTATGGCGATTGGCGCAATTAGTATTGGTAATATAGGCCAACGTTTCACCCAAACGAGGCTGGCCCTGTGGGGATCTCTGGGTATGGGAATTTGTTTACTGAGTTTGGCTGTGTTCAGCCAACGGTTAATCCCAACTTTTGTCATGATTACCATCATGGGCTTTTTTGCGTCCTTAGTAGGGGTCCCGATGCAAACGTTAGTGCAGGTCGAAACCCCCCCCGAATTACATGGTAAGGTTTTCGGTTTGGAAAATAACATCAATAATATCGCCCTTTCTTTGCCCCTAGCATTGGCAGGGGTGGCAGAAAGCCTCTTTGGTTTACGTCCTGTTTTCTTTGCCCTAGCGGCAACGGCGATCGCCGGCGGTATTTTGACCTGGTACATTAACAACTTGCCCCCATCGATCAAGTCGTGACGAGTTTGTCCCGGCATTGAGTCTGGTGGCAATGCACCGTTCGAGGGACAGTCAAGCCGCCAACCGCGTTTTACCGTAAAGCACTTGCTCGTAATAATCCACTAACTGTTGGGTCGCCGCCGGCCACCCCCAACGCTCCGCCTCCAAGCGAGCCTTGGATCTGAGCAACTCCCGCTCTGCTTGGGCCGACAACAGATTTTGTGTTGCTTTAATCACCCCGTCGGGATCTAGGGGATCGAACAAGTAACCGTTTTCACCATCAGTGACGATGTCAGGAATGCCCCCCGACGCCGCTGCAACAACGGGACAGCCCCCTGCCATCGCTTCTAGCAACACCAACCCCAGGGTTTCCGTACGGGAAGGAAAAATAAAGGCATCCGCCGACGCAAATGCTGACGCCAACTCTAACCCCTCCATGTAACCGGCAAAATGGGTATTGGTGCCGCTAAAGTGAGCCTCTAGGGCGTCTCGATGGGGTCCATCCCCCACAATCGCTAACCGAGCCTGGGGAATTGCCTCTAGTACGGGTTTAATTTGATCAATTTGCTTTTCTGCTGATACCCGTCCCACATAGAGCAACAGCGGGACATCGGGATTTCCCTGAGATAAACGGTGACGCATCTGCGGGGATTTGAGCTGGGGCTGAAATAATTCTGTATCAACACCCCGCTGCCATAAATCCACCCGTTCAATCCCATGCGCCACTAACGCGTCAACCATGGCGGAGGAAGTACACAAATTCAACTCGGCCTGGTTATGGGCCAGCTTGAGTAACTCCCACAACACCCCTTCTAGGGCTCCCAAACCATAATGCTGCAAATATTGGGGAAGATGGGTATGATACGACGCCACCAAGGGGATATTGAGGGTTTTGGCGTAATAAATGCCCCCTAAACCTAACACAGCCGGATTTACCACATGAATTAAATCCGGCTTAAACAATAACAAGGCTTTTTTAATTTGGGGACTGGGAAAGGCTAATTTTAATTCGGGATATAACGGTAAAGGGATGCCTTGAATCCCATTAATTTTGGCCCCGTGATATTCTTTTAAGCCCCCTTCTGGACAAAAGACTAAGACTTGGTGCCCTTGGCGCTGGAGATTTTCTACCGTATGCTTTAAGCGGGTAACAATTCCATCAATTTTTGGTAAAAAGGTTTCCGTAAATAAGGCAATTCTCATAACCAAGGTTAATTAAGTAAGTCAGCAACTAGCAATGGGGGGATGATAGCAGTCCTATCTGATGGGTGAGTCATCCTCCGCCCCATCTTTCCCTTAATCAGGGAAGGATACCACGCTGTCAAGGGTGGTGGGGTTTATCCCTCATCTGTGATTGCTATACTATACCGGGAAAGATCCCCTTCACTATCACCCGTAGAAAACTAAATGACTTAATCCATATTTTTTCTGACGCGTTAACT
>JBEAQB010000048.1:0-2569 GCA_041164125.1 Cyanobacteriota bacterium | reverse complement strand
GACCGGGTAAGACTGGTCCCAACGCTCCCCAAATTCCACCAGAGCCATCTCCGCCCCTTCCAGGGTGGGAGAAGTGTAGATTTTGCGCAAATCTGCCGCGACCTCCTTGCGATGTTTGTAGAAAACGAAATTCAAAGAATTGCGCACCATATGAACAAGACAAAGTTGGACATTGGTTTTGGGGGATTAATGACTCTTTTTCCCCATTTTCCACATTCAGCCGACTTTTTTAAACACGTTCTTATATTTTCCCCAAGGGCGATCGCCAAACACACGGTGCTTAAGAAAAAATGCCTAGAAAATTCCCCGATAAAACTGCAACCGAGCCACACCGAGATCCATGGATTGGGCATTATCCCCTGTCGGAACTGCCCATAGCCGAAATTGATACACTCCTGGCACATCAGGGTTTTGGACGGGTTTTAAACGAATTGTCACCGTCTCCCCTGGGGCAATGGGCCGAACAAAACTCACGGTTAACTGCCCTGTTGCTCGATTAAATTCTGTCGGATTCAAAGCAATATCTTGGCCAAGATTTTGGCGATTCCCCTCAAACGCTTGGGTTTTATTCACTTCAAAATCAATTGGGTCGGGACTATCCTGTCTCTGGAATACCACTTTTGCCAGAGAACGTCCTGCATTGTCCGGTAAGGCGATCGTGAAATAATATTTTGCTCCAGGAATCGAGACGTCACTAAAGGTTGTTGCACTGTCGAGCAATCGGGGAGGCGCAGCAAAAAAGCTAATTCCCCCTGGCAATTCTGCTGCCACAACTCCGTAGGGCCGGTCATCAAAGGGGCGTAACAGCCCGCTGGACAGCAGGGCACCGTCGGTTAAACTCCCCCACAGCCCCAGACTGATGCCAAGGAGGAACACGCGTAGGGAGTTACTGAACTGACCTTGATGATTGTGTTGGGGTGTCATGGCTGAGTTCGTTTTTTTATGATGAACGAAATTAGCAGGGGAAATCTTTGCTCAAGCTTCGGAGTCCTTGTTGCTCCCGTTGTGGAGAGACGGTCAAGAGGTCCCTTCGTGTCAGCATCCACGATTGCCCTCACTGTAGATATAGCAAAAACCCGGACGTAAATGTTGCCAAAATCATCCTGTGACAGGAACCGGTGACCCAGGGGCACAGGGAAAGCCATACGCCTGGGGAGATTTATTCTCTAGTTTCGTTGAAACAATCCCACGACAGGGACTGTTCACCGGACAAACCGAGGCATCACGTCCGCTGCTGTCCATAGCCCAACCAACCCCCGTTGACGCAACCCATAACCCGCTTTTAGGTAACCAAAGGCCGGGCCGCAGACATTGGCGGCCATACTGGTTTCATCTCCCAGGGTAAACGTATGGGTCGAAAGCTTGCCTTCAAAGGTTCGTCCTGTAATTTTGACATTCGTGCTTAATGGTTTTTGGGGATTGCGGGTATCGACAACGCCCCCCACTGTCACTTGCTCCCGATGACAAATTCCGGCCAATTCCAGCATAATATCGTCGGCGTGTTCCATATTTTCCAAGGCTAAAATACCATTGGTTTTGTCTAGCAAAGCTGACACTTCCGTATCAGTCATTGAACGGGCTTTTTCAACGCCATACCCTGGCATATGGGCAATATCTTCTCGAATGGTGGCCCGATAAGCTTCCCAATTCGCAATACCCACCCCAAAGGTGATTTTGACCTGGTGAATTTCTTGAAAGCTTTGGGCCGCTACAGCGGCGGCAGCCGTCAATAACCCCGGCGTGGCACCGCAACCGGTTAGGTACGTAATACCGGCTTGGGCGAGATCCGTTTTCAACTCGAGTAGCTGCTCTACAGCACTAGTCCGTTTTAGCGCATCGACTAAAACTCCCTGCCAACCGGATTGAATAAATATCCGCGCCACGTCCGCCATAAAGGTGTTGGGCAAATTGGGCAGGGCTAAAAAGTAACCGTCTACTGCCGCCTGTCCAATTAAATCCTGGATGCTGTTATCACTTAAACGTCCCCATTGACCATGCCCTACCGATTCCTTCTCCCGGTAGACAGCAATTGCGTCATCAACATCAATGCCCCTGTCACTATATAAATAGCCATGGCGATCGGCGATCGCCACCAACCGCATTTCCTGTTTCGGCGTCAGTAAACGGGCTGCCGCTTGTCCAAGACCACCAAAGCCAAGCACCCCCACCCTCAGTGGTAACTGTTCTTTCGGATTTCTTAACATTGCCTTACCTATAACTCAACACTAACCAGCCTTATATTATCCGTCCTTTTCCTCCAACCGAATAGGGGCTTAGGCAAACAAGAGTTACAGTCCTTCCAAGCAGAACATTGATAGTTGCCATGATTGGGACGACTATTTCAAAAAAAATCAAACCCTGAAACGCTTACCCAGAGGGGCTTTTGAACGGCGGTTAAAACTCTCAGAAAAAGGGGGTTGACTTTTGATGAGGGGTTGGTTATATTGGTAAATGCGCGGTTGAGAGCGAGAGCGAAGAGACTGCGCCCTGAACCTAGAAAAGAGAATAGTTTGGAAGACAGAAACTAGACCCTTGTTAATTCAATTAACAAACCGAAGTCTGTTTCTAC
>JBEAQB010000047.1:0-3272 GCA_041164125.1 Cyanobacteriota bacterium | reverse complement strand
AACTCTGTTGCAGCGCAAGCCAGCTTAATTTTACGGCTGTTGGTCAATCAAAATTCTTCGGGTTTCAGGACTTCCACCGTCGGATGTTCGATGGTGTCTTCTAGGGGTTTGGGGTCAGGTAACGGTGGGGCTAGGGATTCTTCTCGGGGTAAGGGTTCGGCGATTTTTTGGGGAATCACGGCCTTTTCCAGTTCCGGTAAGGCAACTAATTGCCGTTGTTTTTCCCGCACGGTGTTGGGTAATAACATCGGTAACGGTTCATTTTCGTCTAACCAATAAGACGCTACAGGTAACGTATGTTCTAAATCTTCCAACAGGCGAGGAATAATCATCACGGCATGGAGTTCGCCAATGCGTTCTGCCTCCTGCATTCCCACTTCGATCGCCATAGCCACATTGGCCACCGTTCCCCGCACGATCGCCGTACAGAGCCCATCACCAATAATTTCATAGGAAGAAAGCTGAACATCAGCGGATTTCAGCATTGCATCGGCCGCCCCTACCATGGCCGGAAACCCCCGGGTTTCCAATAACCCAATGGAGCGATTACTGAGGCGACTATAACCCCGTTGTTGTTGGGCCAATTCCACTAAATGGCTACCAATGGGAAAGACGGCTTGTAAATTAGGCATGGGGCGGGGAATCACCAGCTTGGAAACCAGTTGGCCAAACTGTTCCGCCGTTTTAGCCCCTTCTTCCACCGCTAAACGCACATCGGCCACTTTACCCCGCACTACAGCGGTACAGTACCCACTGCCGATTTTCTCGTAGCCCACCAAGGTGACTTGAGAGGACTTAAGCATCATATCCGCGGTACCGACAATCGCCGGAAAGCTTTGGGTAGAAACCAACCCTAAAGCACTATCGCTAGGCTGATGATAGGGGTTAATTTCTTGGGGACTGGGGTAGCGAGGGCGAGAAATATTGGCGCGGGTCATAGCGGCTGAGGAGAATTATCGACACGCCCTTTGGACTAAACGGGAAGGCCAGCGTGAGGATACATTAATAAATTCCGTTAATAGTATCTAGTCTATCGCCCTCGTAACTTTTAGACTGGGGAATAGCAAATTTATCTCAATTTTATGGTGTCTATGCCGTCTTCCCCTCCGACTCTTGCCAGTGATGATTACTGTGTGTTGGGTTTAGCCACGTGTTTTCTCCGTGAAGATAGTCAATTTCACGCAGTAGAAATCATTGAACCTATTCCCTCGGCAGCCCTTGAAGCCATTCTTAAACAAGTGCCCACGTCTTACCAATGGGCGATCGCCGTTAACGTTAGTGAGGTGTTAACTGGGGAAACACTGCAAAAACCCGTCGCCTTTGCTGAGAGCGCTCAGTTTTGTGATAATTTTGCTGAGCGCCTCACCGCCGCCGCTCGCACCTACCAAGTCCGTCCCCAGGCCCAGAGCTATATTCCCTTGGGGAGTAAATGGGAGCAATTAAATTTTTCCCTGGCAAAAAAACGGGTTTTGAACGACAGCAAAGTGGTTAAGCCCGAGGATAACGTCAAGCAACATGCCCACACCCACGAGCGATTATGAGGACAATGCAGCGTTCCCCCCAAAAGCAATTCAACGTGACAGGGGAGGAGCCTCAGATGGCATGTAGGCAAAGGTGGCGAGTCTGGGGTTTCCTCTTGTGTTTAGGGATCGCTTTGGGGGGCTGTGACAACAATCTAGCGGGAACGCCAAAATCCCCATCAGAGGCGACTAATACCCAAATCCCTACTGGCTTAATCATCAATGCCGGTGTCTCGATTTTAGACTCAGCCCCTTTGCCAGCCTTGAGCACCGGGCAGATTGTTTACGTGCCGATTTACTCGGAAATTTACAACCAAAGCCCCCAAACCGTATCCCAATTAACGGCCACCCTCAGCATCCGTAACACCGATCCCAAACACCCCCTAATCATTGACAGCATTAACTATTACGATTCCAGTGGACAGAAAATCAAGGCGTATTTAAGCGACCCCATTAAACTGGCGCCCCTCGCATCCACCGCTGTCGTAGTTTCCCAGTTGGATCAAACGGGGGGAGTTGGTGCCAACTTTATGGTGAGTTGGGGAGCCACTGAACCCCTCAATCCCCCAGTGATTGAAGCGGTCATGATTAGCACCGCGTCCCAACAAGGATTATCCTTTGTCAGTGTGGGGCGGGTGATTGGCGATCGCTGACTATTTAGGCAAAAATGGTTGATCCGATGGTTTCGGTGGCTGGCGCACCGCGCTGCGGATCTCTACGGGATCGCCAAGGGGGGGACTGAACGGGTAAGGGCTTCCGGCCTTGGCTAATTTGGTGTACCCACCAATGACTTTCCGTTTGTACCGCTTCAAACCCTGCGTTTTGTAGCCAAACACGCAAATCCCCCTGGGCGTAGTCCTGAATATAGGGTTCTTCAAACACACGGGTTAACCACTGTTGTTGCCGCAGACTATCCTGGTTGCCATCCAAAACTAACAATTGTCCACCGGGGGTTAATAACCGCAATGCTTCCCGTAAAATGGCTTGGCTAATCGTCGGTGGGGTCTCGTGGAACAGTAACGCCGCAGTAATCAAATCAAATTGCTGATCCGGTAACCCTGTGGCTTCCGCTAAACCCGATCGCCAGTGAATAGCCAGATTTTCTTGATGGGCTTTATATTCCGCCAGACTAAGCATAAAAGGGGACAAATCTAACCCGGTTACCGTGGCACTGGGAAAAGCTTTTTTTAACGCCAACGTTTGGGTTCCAGTGCCACAGCCTAAATCCAAAATTTGCCGGGGCGATCCCCCTATCCGTTCCATTAACCCCTGCCTGACCCAATCCTCATTGGGGGGTAACACGTGGCGGGTAATGGGGTCGTAGGTGACCGCAGCGGTTTGGGTTAAATACCCCCCTTCAATGCCATGGAAATTTTGGCACTGGTAATAAGCGGGATAAGCAACGCCGGGAGCCAGAGCATAACGGGCTTCTCCGGCTTGCCAATCGACGGCCGCTTGAAGTTGCTCTAATTCCCCTCGATCTAACAAAAAGGTTTGAAAAAACGGTTTGAGTAGCGTGTCCCACAGGGTATCAGGAACCATAGCGAAAGGCAGTGAATAAAGAAAATGGTGATCGCCACCTAGTGGTAAAGACAGGTGTGTTCGCGGTCTCAGCCATCAAAACCCTTTGATTATCAGAATATGGCACGGGAAAACCCTGCCGTTCACGGCGGGGATGTGCCGAGTGCCTTAATTCCTTGCTAGCCAGACTCATGGCACCCATTGTTACGAACAAGGAGCTAGAATGCAAGG
>JBEAQB010000046.1:0-6521 GCA_041164125.1 Cyanobacteriota bacterium | reverse complement strand
GATTAAACCAATGGAGTAAGGTTCCCGACAAACCGATGATACTGGTCAGGGGTGTCCGCAGCTCATGGGAAATATTGTTAATAAATTGGCTTTTTAACAAGTTCGCTGCTTGAGCACTGAGAAGGGTATCGCGTAATTCTTTTGTCCGTTCAATGACTCGTTGTTCAAAGTTGTTTTTTTGGTGTTGAACTTCACTGTAAAGTTTGGACTGTACAATTGCGACTGCTAGATGTTCACCAATTTGCCCGAGGAAGTTTTTTTCGCTATCGAGCCACTGACGGGGATAGTGACATTGATGGGCGATCAGTAACCCCCACAATTGATGGTCAACGATAATGGGGGCAACTAACTTAGCACGGACTTGGTAGCACCGCAATAAGTCCATTAAACAATGGGACGAAGAATATTGAACATGAATATCATTAACGGCAATAATCGCGCCCTTAAGAAATTTTTGTTCGTAGCTTAAGATTTGGAAAAAGCAATCATTCTCTGTGCTCACATTTAACATGCTGGAAATATCCGGCGATCGTCGCGCCTCATAGGTGATTTTTCCATACTTTTGTCTGAGTTTAGTGCCCTGAGAAGCAAGGCTGACGTCTGCTTTCAGTGGAGGGTCTGGGGCATGCTGAAATTGGTAGATAACGAGACGATCAACGAAAAGAAATTTCTGTACTGCCTTTACGGCGGTGCTTAAAATAACCGGCAGATCCAAGCTCTGGCGAATTTGAGCAATTACCTGACTGAGAACTTTGACCTGACTAGCCTGTAAACTATCCCGAAGAGAGGGCTCTGGCGAAAAACTGGTGCTGTCGCTGTTGAGAATTTCTAATAAGCCCAGCATTAATTGTTCGGATAAATGGGGCTGAGAAGAGGGGGAGGGGAAATTAACCGCCGCTGCTGTGCTGGCATGTAAATTGTGCCTGGCAATAAAATCGGCGATCGCCCCCGGTGCAAACGTGATGGACACGGCGTGATGATGGGGGGAAATTCGTTCACCTTCAAGGAGGGCTTGCTGCGCTGGACTGGTTAACAGGGCAAAACGATGCTCATGGTCGGCGCCTGACCCCGCAGTTGACGGGGCCGTCTTGAAGCGGCAAGGCAGTTCGCCATCAGTGTATTGCACCCCTGCTCCTCCCCGCTCAGCCAAGGATTGCCAAAAACGCAACAGGCGCTCAAAGGTAACAGTGGGTAACAGACGGCGAAATGTGGGCGAAAAAGCAGGTATCATGCCAGATTAAGCACTGACCTTGACAGCAGAATTTGTCGCTCTTGCTGTAAGGGGGTCAGTTTCTATCATGCCTAGACTTCTGTATTTGATCCAAAAACCTAAACATTTCTAAAGAAAAGGTTCCATTATGCACCGTCTTGCAACCCTACCTGGTGGCTGGTCTGCCGATACCGACGGTGTTGTTCTGGTCGAGCAGACCGCCGCCCCCATCATTTTTTTGACTGCCGCTGACACCGATATTCAGGCGATCGCCAGTGCCTTGCCCCAGCTTCCCCCCCATTTTCCCGCCATACGGGTCTGCAACCTACGACATTTGCAACAAGCATGGGCGATTGACCATTACACTGAGCAGGTTTTGAGTCAGGCCAAGGTCATTGTCTTGCGCCTATTGGGCGGTCGCTCCTATTGGTCCTATGGGCTGGAGGTTGTCAAGGAATTAGCCGCTCAACAGCCTGATTTATCTTTGTTTGTTCTTCCTGGGGATGATCGCCCCGACCCGGAATTAATCAGCCAGTCCACTGTTCCCCTTAATGGGGCCCACCAACTCTGGCAATATTTCGCCCAAGGCGGCGTCAGTAATATTCAGCACGGCTTAGCCTGGGTCAGCAATTATGGACTAGGCAGCAGCTTCAAATTTGACCCTGTTCAGCAAGTTGCAAAAGTTGGAATTTATGTCCCGCCTAGGGGCAATTTAACCCAATCCTTGAGCACATCCCAAAGACTCATACCGCCATTAAAAAACACGTAAATTACCGAGACCATCAAAACTGCAATCAAAATTGATAAAAACATCCCCATCAGACTAATGAGGCCGTCATCTTCTTGTAGGCCAAAGGCTGTAATCAAAATCGATATCGCTGGCAAGGTATTGGTGCCCGGAATGGGCAACATCATCGATGTCGCCATTAGGGCAATGGTTAATCCCATCACCGTTCGTCCCCCTTTATGTTGACAAACAAAGGGAAGGCGGGGATGGGCGATCTCCTCTAACTTGAGCAGCCAGGGTAATCCCTTTTTGAGAACCCCCTGGGCCGTAGAGGTTTTTACCGTTTTGCGTTGCCAAGCAACCGGAAGCCAGAGGTGTTGACGACCCATCATTAATTGCAGGGCAATTAAAAAAATAAGAATGCCAAAGGGGGTGGAATAACCAGGGGCCGGAATGGGGAGGGCAGAAGGAAAGGCTAATAACACTAAAACAATACCGAAGACTTTTTCCCGGGCCAGGGCAATGATCTGAGCGAGACTAATGGTTTCGCCTCGCTCTTCCGCTAAAAAATACCGTTGCAATTCCTGCGACAATCGGGCCATGCTTACAATTCCCATCAAAGATCTAGCTTCTGAGAATAGCGCAATTTTGAGCCACGATAACTCGAAGAAAAATCTAGACTGATGCCAATGTTCACCCCGATTAGGAGACCAGCCGAGCAATTACCCCCTCTAAAATATCTGCCCCTGCGGCCACCTCCGCCTCCGTTACCACTAAGGGGGGGACAAAACGGAGCACTTTAGGGCCGGCCGGGGCGAGTAATAAGCCTGCTTCCATGGCTGCTTTGACCAGATCAACGGAGGTTAAAGAACTTTCCGCGCTGATTTCCAAGCCATTGATCAGTCCCCACCCCCGCACTTCTGTGAACAAGGCGGGATAGTTGCCCTTGATAGTCGCCAAGCGTGCCCGTAATTGCTCGCCCCGCGCGTTGACATTCTCCAAGAGGCGATCGCCTGAGATGGTCTTGAGTACCGCCAAGGCCGAGGCGCAGGCAAAGGGGTTACCGCCAAAAGTACTAGCATGATTGCCCGGTTCAAAAACATCGCAGAATTTTTTGCTCATCATTGCACCGATGGGAATCCCCCCAGCCAGTCCTTTTGCGCTTGTAAAAATATCCGGCTCGACCCCAAGATTTTCGTAGCCCCAGAGGCTCCCCGTGCGACCTACCCCCACTTGGACTTCATCAAACACCAGCAAAATATCATTTTGGTCGCAAATCTCCCGCACCCGTTTGAAGTAGTCAATCTCGCCGGGGCGCACCCCCCCTTCTCCCTGTAGGGGTTCCAACATAATGGCAGCGACACGACTATTCCCTTCGTCTAGGTCGGCAATTTTATTTTCTAAGGCCTGGATGTCGTTGTAAGGCACATATCCAAAGCCTGGCATTAAGGGATCAAAATGCTGTTGATATTTGGGTTGTCCGGTGGCAGTAATTGTGGCTAGGGTCCGACCATGGAAACTGGCGTTGGCGGTGAGAATCACGGGCTGTTCGAGAAAATCCAACACCGTATGAGCATACTTGCGAACCAACTTAATTGCGGCTTCATTGGCTTCTGCCCCGGAATTGCAAAAGAAAACCCGGTCTGCACAGGAATGCTCCACAATCCATTGAGCCAACTCCCCCTGCTCAGGAATGTAATACAAGTTGGAAACGTGATGGAGCTTTTGAATTTGTTGGCTTACCGCCTCAATTAAGGCTGGATGGGCATGCCCTAGGGTGCAGGTTGCTATGCCCGCCACAAAATCAAGGTAGCGCTTACCCGTTGTATCCCATAGGGTTGACCCTTGACCTTTGGCGATCGCAATGGGAAAACGCCCATAAGTTCCCATGACATAGGTATCAAAATCAACAGAACTAAACGAACTATCGTCAGACAGTGGTTGATCGACAGGTAAAGTTTGCGGTTCAATAACGGGGGATTGGCTCACGGTTGGCTCCTAACGCGCTAGACTAGCCGAATTTGAATACTAAGCTTAAGCTTCAGGGAGACAAGAAATGTCGCTGAAAAGTTTTGTGTTCTGATCTTAAATCGACTTCCGTATTTTGAGCGAGGTTTTGAGGTGGGATTGGGATCAACAAGTCAGGAAAACCTGTTAAATCTGATTGATCAAAAAGGAAAACGTCTCCGGCAGGAACTCACGGCGGGGGCGTTGGTGCTGGCAGGCCTATTTGTGCTGGGAACCGTCTGGTATCGCCTTGCGGAACAATGGACGTGGATTGATGCGGCCTATATGACCACCATAACCTTATCAACGGTAGGCTTTGGTGAAACGAATCCCCTGGGGGAACGATCACGGCTGTTCACCATGATTCTGATTTTCATGGGGTTGGTGACCATTGGCTATATGGTCAATCGCTTTACGGAAGCCTTCATTCAAGGCTACTTTCAAGAAAGTTTACGCCGACGGCAGGAGCGACGGGTGATTGATAGTCTATCTGGGCACTATATTCTTTGCGGCTATGGGCGCACGGGACGACAAATTGCGATCGAGTTCTACACAGAAAAAATCCCCTTTGTCGTCATCGACTCCTCCCCCGACAAAATTGCCCGTGCCAAGTTGGCAGATTATGCAGTTTTGGAAGGGGATGCCACCTTGGACGATACGCTCCAAGCGGCCAAAATTGATAAGGCAATTTGCATTGTTGCCGCCCTCTCTTCCGATGCGGAGAATTTATACGCTGTCTTATCGGCTAAAAGCTTAAACCCTAAAATTCGGGCGATCGCCAGAGCCAGCACAGAGGAAGCAGTACAAAAGTTAAAGCGGGCTGGAGCGGATGAAGTCGTCTCTCCTTACATTACCGGCGGTAAACGGTTAGCCGCTGCAGCGTTGCGCCCCCAAGTGGTGGATTTTGTGGATGGGATTCTCACCAGTGCCGATCGCTCCTTTTACATGGAAGAGTTTCGCATTGGTGACGGCAATTGCCCCTACATCGGCCAAACGTTACGGGAGGCCCGTCTACGTTCCCAATCCGGCGCCTTAATTCTGGCCATCCGTCGCCAAGACCGGGATTTAATTGTCGGGCCGATTGGTGAAACGTTACTCCTAGACGGCGACTCGTTAATTTGTCTCGGCACGGTAGAACAATTACGAACCTTGAATAATATTTTATGTCCCCTCAATCCCTCTGCTGTCCGCTTACCTAGCAAGCAGCAATAGGCTGGACAGTCCTCGCCGTGAAGGGTGGGGACTGTCACCATCCTAAACGCTAATTAAACTGCCCATGGCGCGGCCCATATTGGCGGGTTTGAGGGCCTCGAGGGCTGCAGTCGGTTCATAGCCGCAATGGACCATACAGTCTTGACATTTGGGATTGTTGCTTTTTTGACCGTAATTTTCCCAGTCTGTTTCCTCTAGCAGTTCTTGGAAACTTTGGTAATAGCCCTCGTTGAGGAGGTAGCAGGGTTTTTGCCAGCCCAGGACACTATAGCTGGGGCTCCCCCAAGGGGTGCAATCGTAATCCTTTTCCCCCATTAAAAAGTCTAGAAAAAGAGGGTTATGGTTGAAACTCCAGGTTTTCTTGCCGTCCCGCCAGGGGGCTAATAATTCCCGAAACAAGGCGCGGGTCTGTTCCCGTTTGAGAAAATGGTCTTGATCCGGTGCCCAGGCGTAGCTATAACCAGGCGAAATCATCATGCCATCGAGGTTCAGCGTTTGTAGGTAGTCGAAAAATTCCTGCATTTCTGCCACGTTACTGCCATCAAACACTGTGGTATTGGTGGTAACGCGGAAGCCCTTAGCCTTCGCTGCTTTAATGGCGGCGATCGCCTTGTCAAAAATCCCTTGGCGATCGACACATTTATCGTGGTGCTCCCGCGGTCCATCTAGGTGAATGCTAAACGTTAGATAGGGAGATGGCTGGAATTTATCTAAACTTTTCTCCAACAAAATGGCATTAGTGCAAAGATAGACAAACTTTTTACGATCCACTAAGCCCTGGACAATTTCATCGATTTGCGGGTGTAATAGCGGTTCTCCCCCCGGAATTGAGACCACCGGTGCCCCACATTCTTCTACCGCCCGGAAACAATCTGCTGGCGAAAGGTTTTGTTTGAGGATTTCCGTGGGATGTTGGATTTTGCCACAACCTTGGCAAGCCAAATTACACCTAAACAAAGGCTCCAACATTAACACTAGCGGAAAGCGTTTTTTCCCCTGGAGACGTTGACTGACAATATAACTGCCGACAACAAGGGCTTGTTTTAGTGATACAGCCATAATTCACTCTCACCACATAAAGTTCTGACCATTATATATGGCTCATCTCCCTTCGGGGGAAATGAACGACGAAGTTGGAGGTGACGCCCAAAAGTCAGGCCGGAAAAGTAAGTAGACGGGGGTTGAAAATTGTAAGATTCCCCCGCCTATCGGCACCCCCCTTGTCAAGGGGGGCTGGGGGGATCGCAGGGCAAACGCATACTAAATCGGCCTCAACGAAGCAATCAGGCTTTCAGCCATTGGCAGCCGTCAAAATAACTCTATGATTCTCAATAGGCTGGTTTTTCAGGCTCATTATTGAGAAAA
>JBEAQB010000045.1:0-11769 GCA_041164125.1 Cyanobacteriota bacterium | reverse complement strand
AAACGTCAACCCCATTCAGCGACCGATTCCTATTTTCAGGTTGAGGCGTGGTGAGGAATCCTCGTCCTTTAGGGCGACGGAGGATGTCAAACGATTCAGCTGTTTAGGTCGACGTCTTAAGCGCGGCAAAGGGCTGATAAGCGTTCTCCGCATCGTATAAATGGCAAGAGTTGCTAATTTGCTTCATTAACGACCAATTAAAGGTCCGCTCAATAATGACGCTGCCCCAGTTTTGCTGAATACTTTTGTGGGCAAGTCGCAAATTATAGGAGGGGATTGCCACCGAGAGATGGTGGGGAATGTGGACGTTAATATCGTGACAGAGAATTTCAACCCAGCGGGGATAATCACAGTGGACTGTTCCCATTAATTGCGCTTCGGCACCGCTCCATTCAGCGGCCGGTCGAAATTGAATTTCAGGCAGGGTGTGATGGACCAATGTAAAGGTGCTCATCCAGAAATGGTAAACCAGCCAGGGCATGAGCCAGAACTTGACAAAGCCCCAAACGCCGGTCGCCCAAATTAGACTCGGAAAACCGATCGCCGCTACCGCCACGACAACGGCGATCGATAGCTTCACCTTGCCGTGCTCTCGACGGGCAAAGTTAGACAACTTGAAATGGGTCAACGCCCAGTGAAAGATTGAGCCAATCCACCATAATTTGCCCCGAATGGCCCGATAAAAAAGTTGCACGATCGCCGGACTCGTCCGAAACGCGTCGACAGTCCACGGAGACCAGGCGTTATCTTCTTCTAGTTTGTTCGTGTGCAAATGGTGATGATCATGCCCTAAGCGCCAGGGATGAAAGGGATAAATCAGGGGGGCAAAGGCAATATGACCGACTAAATCATTAACCCATCGGGTTTTGGCAAAGGAACGATGACCACAATCATGACCAATGACAAACCACCCCGTTAACGCGGTTCCCGTCCAAATCCAGGTGATTGGCAAACAATACCAGGGTAAATAAACAATACCGAGGTAGCCAACAACCGTAGCAGCAATAGTGATTAACACCGACGCCCAAGCTTTGCTTGCCTTTTTCTCGAAGCATTCCTTGGGCAGGGTTTTGATGATATCAGGTAATTTTAAAGCCGCTATTTGTGCGCGATCCGTTGGTAAATTATTGAGGGTTACCGTCGGCGTCAACGGAGGAGTCGTTGCAGTCATGTAGATGAATCAGTGTCCAAAATGAAAGAATGTCGGATCAGCCGTTAGGGGGATCTTGAAGCGTGGACTGGTGGTTACCTTGCCAATCCCTCAATGGAGCGATGCCCGGGCATTGATTTTTACGCAACAATCCTTAACAAACTTTCCCTGTTATAGCATGTTGATGCGATTTGAAACATCTACGGTTAGTCAGTGCCGAGACTGTATTGGTTGAGAATAGATTTTAGCTGCTGGCTCTGCATCATTTCCAAAAGACTGACGTTGATCTCCTGCAAGCGCGGATCATTTAATCTCAAGGCGAACCCATAGGCGATCGGCGCGGCATCCAGTCCAACCAGTTCGTAGGAATTAGTAGCTTGGGTTTGCTGAAAATAAACCAAGGGATCTTCAAAGTAAAGAATGCCTCCGACTTGATTCCGATTGAGCAGGTCGACGGCTTCGCGCAAGGTTTCCACTTGCACAAGGGGGACGGACTGATCCTTAAGGAAGTTTAAGTTCAATGCCTCACCAATCACCACAATTTTGGGGCTAAGATCCTGGTTCTGCAAGTTTTCCGTGTTGACCTTTTGGGTGACTGACAGGGTAAAGCCAGAGGCTAAGGCTGCGGTAATTGAGGAAGTAAGTACCATGCCAATCCACATCCAAATGAAGGTTAAACGCCGTCCCATACCAGTGATGGGAACCGCATCGCCATAACCCACCGTTGTCATGGTAACGGCGGTAAACCAGTAAGCTTGGGAGATACCGCGCCAATATTGTTGGGGGAAGTGTTCAGGATTGTCCCTACGCTCCACTAACCAGATCAAGTGGGAAAAGAGACTAATTAACAAAAAAACCAGAGCAAGAGCACTAGGGGCGGCGACCTTCAAAAAGGGATGCAGATAATTCCAGAGGGGTAAGGGGGAGCGATTAACGAGCAAGGCCGCATGGGAAAAATAGTAAGGTTGGGTGAAATTGACCTGTTTGAAACGTTCTGGGGTAATTTCCAGGGCCCCGACTAAAACATCTAAGTTTCCTTGATTAAGTTCGGCTAATCCCATTTCCACTGAGGTGTACTCAAAATAATCGTACTCCCATTTTTGGACAGCGGCGATCGCCTCCCAGATGGCAATATCAATACCAGTAAACGTTACCCGTTGTTGGGTCAATTGGGACGAGGAATTCGGGTTAGCCAGTTGCACAGGACGCTTAATAACAAAGGGAGGGAGGGATTTAACCCCCACTTTCAAGCGACGAGTTGGGGGGGAGGGATCCGGGGTCAAAGCAGACTGAGCGAAACCGCCCCTAGGCATCAGTCCCGCCTGCCCCAGACTAATCATCAATACCCACAATACCGTCAGCCAACGACCGGCAATCACCATAAGCAACTCTCGTTAATTCCTTGTTCCAACAAAGCCAACCCCGCTGCCACGGACTCTATCCGAGAAAGCTGTTCTCGCAAGGCAGCCGCCCCTGGAAAATCTCGACAATACCAAGCTAAATGTTTCCGGGCCTGGAATAGACCCCGCTGTCCTTTATAGTCCCACAGAGCCTGTAGATGTTCCTGAGCACAAGTTAACCGCTCTGCCACTGTGGGGGCTAACCGTTTTGCTCCGGTCCGAAAATAATGTTCAATTTCCCCCACTAGGAAAGGATATCCCAAACTTCCCCGGGAGCACATCACCCCATCGGCACCGGTTTGTTCTAAACAGGCGATCGCCGCTTCCACAGAAACAATGTCACCATTGGCAATAACGGGAACAGCAAGGGCCCGTTTGACGCGACCAATCCATTCCCATTGCGCTGCCCCTTGATATCCCTGGGCGCGGGTACGGGCATGAAGTGTCACCATCTGCGCTCCGGCCGCTTCTAACCGTTGGGCAAATTCAACAATATTGATGTCATGATCATCCCAACCTAAACGGGTTTTCACGGTGACAGGTACAGTCACCGCTTTCGCCACAGTTTTTACGATGGCTACGGCTACCTCGGGGTGTCGCAATAGGGAAGAACCGCCCCCTTTTTTAGTGATTTTATTCACCGGACACCCCATATTAATATCCACCGTTTGCGCCCCCTGGGCGACGGCCTTCTGGGCAGCTTCAGCCATGAAATCGGGGCGACAATCAAATAACTGGATGCCAATGGGTGTCTCGTGGGGATCGATTTCCATCACTTGGGGTAATTGACGCAGATGGTGTAATTCCGTCGCGCTCACCATTTCCGTGTACAGCATGGATTGAGGCGCATAACGTCGCACTAACCGCCGGAACACTAAGTCCGTCACGCCCGACAACGGCGATTGTAGTACCCGACTGTTCAATGTCAGGGACCCCACCTGTAACGGGGCCGCCCACGGCGTCGGTGCATTGCGCAGCGGTTTGTCACAACATGGCCCCGTCTTAACCTGAGCATCCATAACGACCATTCCTATTGTTCTAATCCCTAATAACGCACCTGGGAATAGGCCGCATCGGAAATGGTTGGAATTTCGGCATAGCGCCCTAATATCGACTGCACCATCCCAAAACCACTAGCGGCTAATCCTCCCAAAAAGGCAAAGTTATAGAGGGTTTCCGTGATTAAGCTATTACCAAAAGCCGGCTTAAATACGTAGGCTAAAATGAGCCCAAATAATGATAGTAAAATGCCAATGAGGATGGATTGCATGGCGTTAAAACGAATGAAGTGGGAGATATTACCATTACGTACTACCGCCATGAAGAGGATGATAAAGATTAAAAATGAGCCAAAAGGAAACTGATAGTAAAACTGGAGTAAGGGAAGAACCGGTAGATAGATAAGTCCTAAAATGGGAAACTGCCGAAAGATAAACTCCCCAAAAACATAGGCATCAAAGAGGGGCACTAAATACACTAAGGCCCCAAAAAGTTTATCTTTTACATCGGCTGTACTGTTAGATGACATTTAGAACTCCACAAAAAACTGGGTAATATTATTGCCTCGTCCTATTTTAGGTCGGATTAACGTTAAAGGCCAGCCGGGGAGACTCGCTACGGAAGACGTGGGGGAGAGCACTCGGCAGACGCCTGGGACCCCAGCATCGTAAACTAAAAGCATCCCAATTACGGTTGACCGTGTTTACTGGCATTATCCAAACCCTGGGCTACCTGTTTCCGCGTCAGGCTAATCGCCTGGAAATTCGCCTTGCGCCGGCCGCTGCCCAGCACGTGTTAGCTGACATGACCTTGGGAGATAGTATTGCGGTAGATGGGGTCTGTCTAACAGTGGAATCTGCCGTTAAAAATGGTTTTTTAGCAGATGTCTCTCCGGAAACGCTCCACCGGACAACGTTAGGGCAGGCAAGCGATCGCCGTACAGCGGTGAATATTGAAACCTCTTTGCGAGTTGGGGGAAAAGTAGGAGGACATTTTGTCTCTGGCCATGTGGACGGGGTTGGACAGTTGATTAGTGCCGAACAAACCGATAACGCCTGGTTAATGACCTTTGCGCCCGTGGAAAAACTCAAGGATCAATGGCAACAATTCCTCGCGCCCTATTTGGTTTCTAAAGGCAGTATTGCCGTCAATGGCATTAGCTTAACTGTGGCCGACTGCGGCGATCGCAGTGATTGGTTTAATGTGGCGGTGATTCCCCATACCTACGCTGAAACGAATTTAAGCCGATTGCAAGCGGGGGACTGGGTTAATCTGGAAGGGGATATTTTGGGCAAATATGCGGCCCGCTTTTTATCTCGATCCCATCCTAATTTTTCCCAACAGTCCCCTGACATTAGCCTCGATTTTTTAGCAGAGCATGGTTATGGTTAATCCCCTTGCATGCATTTGCTAGGCTAGGAAGAGTTTTTCTTAGAAATATGTCAATGCTGCTTTCCCGCCGCCGTCCCTGCCTACGTCTCATTCAAATTATCGGCTTGGCGATCGCCATCATTTTGTTATTCGCCCGACCTGTTTTGGCCCAAGCCAATACAGTCAACTACACCTATGCCGACCTGGCCCGGGCCGATTTTTCCCACCAGGATCTAACGAAGGGGGTATTTGCGGCGGCGGATTTGCGAGACAGTAATTTTGCCGGCAGTGACCTAACGTTTGCGATTTTGACTGAAGCAATTTTACTCAATGCCAATTTGCAAGGGGCTAATCTCAGTGGTGCCCTGGTAGACCGGGTGACCCTCGATTTTGCTGATCTGCGGGATGTAAATTTCACCGAGGCGATCGCCACCCGCACCCGCTTCTACGATACCGACATTACCGGCGCTGATTTTACTGATGCCGTCATTGATGCCTATCAAATTAAATTGATGTGCGAACGGGCCAGTGGGATTAATTCTGTGACCGGAGTGGCTACCCGGGATAGCCTGGGGTGTCGTTAGCCTCCCTTGGCAAAGGATCCCATGACTAAGGCTGACAGTAAAATACCGGGAACCAGCAACACGATTAACATTAACAATTGATCAGGTGTCATCAAACGATCTCCCACATAGAAACGCTTAAACCGCAATGGTTATCAAAATAGTAGCGAAAATTTTTTGATTGGGGCTTTAGCTGGCTATAAATAATTTGGCGTCGGCATCGTAGGCCCAGGCTAAGCCGTCGGGATCTCGACTCTGGCTCCACTCTGCAAAATTTATTTCCGCTTTCCGACGGGCAATGGTGCTGGATGTGGTATCTAAACGCTTCGCCAATTCCGCCTGAATTAAGGTCATGGCTTCGGATTGTGGCGTGTCTGCTAGCTCCGCTGATGCCGACGCTTGGCTAACAGCCGGTTCCTGTTGTTTGCGTGCCTCTTTCAATTCAGCTAACTGGGCAAAGGGGCTATGACCCACCGGGGCAGCGGCCAGTTCGGCTTCCGGGGGCACAATGGGCATGGTCAGGTTAGGCGCCTCAGGGGAAACGACTGGAGCAGTCTCTGTCTGGTCAATGGCTGGGGGAGAAGCAACCTCAACAATCGGGATGGTGGCGGCTGGGAGTTGGGGATCGTCGGGGGATGACTCCGTTTCTGGGTCGGGTTCACTGTCGTCAAAAATGCTGCCGAGGGTACTGGAGGAAATGAAGTAATAGACTTTGCTATCCTCAACTTGCCGTTGATAGGCACCGTATTCTGCGACTTTATCTCGCAAGTAACGATTGGCCGCCCGACCTTTGGCAATGCCTTGACTGACGATATCGGCTTGGGTGATGATGCCCTGATTTTTTTGGACTAATTGATTGAACAGGGGATCGATCGCCAGGCATTTCTGTTGCCATTGGTAGGTGTCCCAAGCGACCCAGGCGATCGCCACCGCCACGCCTAGTAGAATCCATCGCCAGGCTTTGTAAACAAAGACCATGGCAACAGCCAACGGCAGAATTAACACCAACAAACCTTTCGGATCACTTTCGACAACTTTTCCAGTCATAGCTACTCAGAATGGAATCAAAAATTTTAGCCACAATCAAAATACATTCAGGACCAATTGATTAATCACCGTTAGGGGCGAGTAATTTCCAAGCCGTAAAGTAAAACAAACAGTAAGGTCATCCCCCAGAGTCCCAGAAAGATGCCTCCGGGCAATATTGTCACAATTTGCCAACCCCTCAGCAAATATAACGACAGTGTTAATCCTACCAAACCCAATAAAGGTTTTCCAAACAAAGAAGGCGATCGCCGTTTTTTGCGTTTATTGACCAAAGCTTGCTCCCTTTGCTCTTGAGAAACATTTACCCAAATTGTGTCTAAACTCAAACCGAATTAACATTGATGACGCCTACTGCCAATCCAGTCCCTTCCCCTGTTGATTAAAGTCGAGCCTCGTCTGTTCCGACAAAGGATGGTGGGTCATGGCTGCGAGGATTTCCCAGGGTAAGGTTAAGTGGTCAGCACCAGCTACTAGGGCCTGGAACGCTTCGTCAGCGGATTTAAGACTGGCTGCCAGAATTTCCGTTGGGCTATGGGTTAACACCTGAGCCATTTGGTTAACCAACGCCACCCCATCTCCAAGTAACCGCGTCGCACGATTGACATAGGCAATGGCATATCGGGCCCCGGCTTCCGAGGCGATAACAGCTTGGGCCGGATGATAGATGGCTGTCACGGAGCAGGTGATTTCTGGGGATAAAGTGGCTAGCGCCCGAAATCCCGTCGGTGTTGCCGGAATTTTTAACACCGTTTGGGGGCCGATTAAGTCACGGGCAAAGCGTCCTTCCGCAACCATTTCTTCATAACTGTTACTGGTCAGCTGATAATACAATTCCCCGGGACTCAATTTGGCCAGCGCTTGCAAGGTTTCTCGGGGATCTAGGGGACTTTGCGCTAAAAGGGTGGGATTGGTGGTGATGCCCTTCACCCAACCTAACTGGGGTAATTTTTGGGCAGTTTCAATCAGGGCTGAATCAAGATAGAGCATGGGGCGTTTAGCAACGATGTAACAGTGAGTGGCGCTCTTTGGTGCATGCCCCGTCAATGAGGACACGCGGTTAATCAAACAGCGTCTCCCCCATCTCAGCATAATTTCTGCGATGGACATTACCGACGGCGGCATATTAGAAAAGCTTATCATTGGCTTGACGGGTGATTAAATCTCACCATCATTGGCTTGGAGATCGATAAAAAGCCTTTATTTAAAAGCCTTAGACATTTTTTCTCCTCGGAATTTTTGGGAGAGGGAAGGCAAGGAATTGATCAAAACCATCGTTTAACAGATAAGCAAAAATTATTATTTCACTCCCTAGGCCTGTCATTACTAATGCTTGCCTGAGAATCCGAAATTTTCCCGTAGTATCAATACAGTTAAGTTTTCTAAAGTCATGGCACTGTCATCTTTGCCGGATTTAGACTTCATCGCACTATCTCTCTACTGTTTTTCTAAGAAGAGGAAACACCTATGGCAACTTTTACCGTTAAATTGATTACCCCCGATGGGGAGCAGTCTATCGAATGCCCCGATGATACCTATATCCTCGACGCTGCCGAAGAAGCTGGCTTAGACCTACCCTACTCCTGCCGTGCTGGTGCTTGCTCTACCTGTGCCGGTAAACTGACCGCTGGTAGCGTTGACCAATCTGATCAATCTTTCTTAGATGATGATCAAATCGAAGCCGGTTACGTTTTGACCTGTGTTGCTTATCCCACCTCTGATTGCAGCATCGAAACCCATAAAGAAGAAGACCTTTACTAAGGTCATTGCATTCGTTATTTGATTTATTCATATTTTTGCGCAGCGGGGGTTACTCCCTGCTTTTTTATTGCCAAAATGGCTAGGGCAGCGCGATCACAGACACCAGTTTCCCCTAACTGTTGGCGTAGGGTTTGATACGCTTGGCTAATGTGTTGACGACGATCGCCATTGAGTAGCAGGTCTAAACTTTCCTGGACAATGCGGTCAGGGGTAGCCGCTTCCTGGAGTAGTTCGGGGACAATTTGTCGATTCAAGACCAGATTCGGGGGCGAGACAAAGGGAAGGTCGAATTTCAGTATCCGTCGGGCAATCCACATGGTCACAGGACTGACACGATATAAAATCACCTGGGGCACGTTTAACAGCGCAATTTCTAAGTTCACTGTCCCCGATTTGGTAATTGCTAGGTCAGCAGCGGCGATCGCCGTTAGGGTGTCTTGGTTATCAATCAATCTCACGGTCAACTGGTATTGCGCCAAGGTTGCCTCAATTTGCCGCCGGTAGGCAGCCAGGGAAACGGGCAATAAAAACGTTACATCCGGAAGTTTCCCCTGCAATTGTTGGGCCGCTCGACAAATCACCGGCAATAATGACCGCAATTCCTGCACCCGCGAGGCCGGTAAGAGGGTGATCACCCGTTGATCTGGGCTTAACGTTAATGCTTGTCTGGCCTGTTGTCGACTGGGCGCATCCTGCTCAATCCGATCCAGTAAGGGATGACCCACCCAAGTTACATCCAGTCCTTTTTGTTGGAAAAATTCTGCTTCCCCCGGAAAAATGGCCAACAAACGATCCGTCACCGCGATAATTTGGGCTGCTTCCTGTTGAGTGGGGGACCAAATCCAGGCCTGGGGCGCGATGTAATAGACAATGGGAAGCTCGGGATAGACCCGCCGCACATAATTGGCGATCGCCAAATTTGGCCCCATATAATCAATGAGGACTAATAAATCAATCGGGTTTTCCTTGAGGTAGACCTTGACCCGTTGTTGAATTTGCCAAGTGGGAAGGATAAACCGTAACGATTCCGTCAATCCCACTGAGCCGATCGCCGCCGTATTGGCCAACAGGGTCAACCCCGCCTTTTGCATTTTTTCGCCCCCCAGACCGGCCAAGTCCAGCGCAAGATTTTGTCGCTGACTCTGTTCCCTTAAAGAACGGACTAACAATGATCCCTGTAAATCACCGGAAACTTCCCCCGTACTGATAAAAATCCGCATAATTGGCCTGGCTGACAATATCCCAAAATAATATAAAAAGTGCTGTGCAGGATGCTTTTGGGGCATCCTTTTGGAGAGGGACGTAACGTTAAATCGTCATCCAAATTGGGCTGAGGGGAAAAAGTCCCGCGCTTTATCCCTTAGGGAGATCGTCGAGGGGATGTCATACCATATAGCCAAAATAACCCCAGACTCCCCATCACAATCATGGTTAAACTCGCCCCTTGGGCAATTCTTAACGGGCCGAGCATTAGGCTGTCCATCCGTAAGCCCTCAATCCACATCCGTCCGAGACTATAGCCGATTAAATACACACAGGCGATCGCACCAGTTTTAATGCGTTGAGGATGCCGTACCCCATATAAAAATAAGGTTAATAAAAGGGCAAAGACGCCTAGATTCCAGAGGGATTCATAAAGGAACGTTGGGTGAAAAAACTCAACGTTGGCCATACTCGGTGGACGATTAGCCGGCGGAATATAGAGTTTCCACGGTAAATTGGTTGGTGCCCCAAAGGCCTCGGAGTTAAAAAAATTGCCCCAACGCCCAATCGCCTGACCCAGGATAACGGATGGCACCAAAACATCCGCCAAATTCCAAAAGGACAAGTGATGACGGCGCACAAACAGCACTGTTGCGAGGGTTCCCCCAATTAAGGCACCGTGGATGGCAATGCCCCCCTGCCAAATAGCCAAAATACCCGCGGGATTTTGAGCGTAGCGCGGCCATTCAAAAGCAACATAATAAAGCCGGGCACAGGGGATTGCCGCCAGCACAAGCCAAACCGCTAAATCGTTGAGTAAATCAGGGTTAATCTGACGCTTTGCTGCTAACCACTGGGACAGGTTTAAGCCAATAATCACTGCACTGGCAATTAAAAAGCCATACCAGCGTAGGGTAAAAAACCCGACCTTTAACAGGACAGGGCCAGGGGATTGGAACAACAACAGGGAAGCGAGCATACAAAAAACGAAAATGAGGGTTTAGCCCAGCGCAAGGCATTAAAAGGTATTAAACAGTACTGGCGACAAAGAGATGACCCCTAATCCCCCGCCGGTTTGAGCTCGGGCAAAGGCTGACACTGGGGGCAAAAATGGGCCGATCGCCCAGCGAGTTTGAGCTTCTCAATGGGGATCCCACAGTGACGACAGGGTTTTCCTTGACGACCGTACACGTGGGCAATTTCACCATAATTGCCATTAATTCCCGTTACCTGGCGATAGTCGCTAAAACTGGTTCCTCCAGCGGCGATCGCCTGGGTAAGAAGCTGCTGAATCTCGTGCTGGAGGCGTTGACAATCCTGGTAGGAGAGCTGATAAGTGGGGGTGGTGGGATGAAGACCAGAGATGAATAAAACCTCATCGGCATAAATATTACCCAAACCGGCCACCAAGGTTTGATCGAGTAGCGCAGTTTTGAGAGGACGACGACTATTTTGGCATTTTTGGTAAAGATAACCCGGGCTAAACGCCGCCGCAAAAGGCTCCGGCCCGAGCTTTTGTAAACCCGTCATAATTGTCGCCGGTTCCCTGTCGGGAGGAATCAACCAAATTCGACCAAAAGTACGAATATCCACAAACTGTAATGCTTGCCCCGATTGACAGCTTAAAATAATGCGCGTGTGGGGCGATCTTGCTGGGGGCTGCGGTGCCGTAGACTGATTGTGTCCGCCAACCCAGAGTAATTGGCCCGTCATGCGCAAATGACACCCCAACCATCCAGCGGGACAATGATCTTTTTCCAACTGCGCCAATAAATATTTACCCCGCCGTCGCCAGGCTTTGAACTGACAGCCAATAATTTGCCGCCAAAATGCCGCAATAGAAAGAGGGTAGGCAAGGCTACGAGCATGCAACACTTCTCCCCCCTCAATGCATTGCCCCAAGGTCAATTGTTCGAGACCCCGGCGCACAGTTTCTACTTCTGGCAGTTCTGGCACAGGCTAACGTTTGAAATGAAATGGATATCGGGTCTAACCCACCATCCCTTGACTCATTCTACTTTTTCGCCGGAGCAGCCTGAACCAAGTCCAATTCATGCTCAGCGAAGTTATTGGTATTGACCCCAGAGGCACTACCACTGAAGCCATTATAATTAACCCGATCAAAGCGCACAATCACGGGGTAAAGAATGCCACTTTTCTCAACACTGGCGACAGTGCCAACATCGCCATACCAGTAAGATTCGGTGCGTTTAATTCTAACTTTGTCACCACGATTCAAGGCCATAATGAGTTCCTTAAGTAAATTGCGTAATTGCGT
>JBEAQB010000044.1:0-5259 GCA_041164125.1 Cyanobacteriota bacterium | reverse complement strand
GTTAACGGCACGGTTTGCCCCCAAAGTTGCTCCCCCCAGTACCCTCAGCGATCCAGACGATCCTCCCCCCCACGTTGCCGAGTCCTTCACCCCCCCGGTCTTAGAACCCGTTATCCAGACTGAGTCTTTCCCCTTCACTGTTGTGGTTCCCACCCAAAATCCCCGCACCTTACCTTACCTGTTAGAAATGGGAAGCTTGATTGCCCGTCACGAAGGGGGCCGGGTCATTCCGTTGGCCGTTGCCAAAGCCCCTGTGCACATGGACGATCCGGCCTTGAACCGTCGACTCAGTAAAAATCAAGCCCTCTTAGACCAGGCCATTGAGATTAGTCAAACCCTGAATGTCACCGCGTCCCCCTCCCTCCGCATTGATGACGATATCGCCCGAGCGATTAGCCGAACGGCTCGGGAAAAAAATGCCGACCTGATTGTCATGGGATGGAGTGAGAAATCCTTGGGGATCCGGGCTAAGCTCTTTGGTAGCATGATTGATAGCGTTTTTTGGTCGGCCCATTGTCCTGTGGCAGTGATGCGCCTATTGGCCGATCCTCGCTCCTTCCGCCGCATTTTATTTCCGGTCAAAAATCTAACCCCCCAAGCCTTGGAACTGTTTCAGTTTGCCCAGTTACTAGCAGAAACCAATGATGCGATCATTACCCTGCTGCACGTCTGTCCATACCTAACGCCCGGTGGCCAAGTGCGGGATTTCAAAATGGAATTAGCCACTTTTTTAGCCCAATCCAACGCCAACAGTAATTATCCCGTGAAGGTAATCTGTCATGACGATGCTGCCAAAGTCTTGATTCGTGCTGCCAACACGTTTGATTTGGTGGTGCTGCGCTCCTTCCGGCGGCGATCTGTCGGGGGGGTGGCATTGAGTGAGATTACGGATCAGATTTTACGGGAGATTAATAGCTCTTTTGTCCTGTTCGGTGAGCCCCACTCTTGAAGCTTGATTGATAGGGGGTGGGAATCGCCCTATGATGAAGTAAGCGAGGCCAACAGCTTTACTGTATTTTCTTTAACCCTAATGAACCTGCTGAGTCAACTTTTTGCCCCTGCCCCCTCCCCGACGACAAACCCGCAGAAAAAGCAAAAAAAGCGTCGGGGTGTTCATCTCAAAAGTCCGGCAGAAATTGTGATTATGCGCCAAGCCGGCGCGATCGCCGCCCAGGTCCTGCAAGAGATTGCCGAACGGGTAGAACCCGGGATGACCACAGCAGAGGTGGATCAATTTGCAGAACAACGGCTGCGGCAATTGGGAGCAACCCCCAGCTTTAAGGGCTACCAAGGGTTTCCTGCTTCTATTTGTGCTTGTATTAACAACGAGGTGGTGCATGGTATCCCCAGTCGCCGCAAAAAAATTCGGGCCGGAGATTTGCTCAAAGTTGATACTGGTGCTTACTTTCAGGGGTACCATGGCGATTCCTGTATTACCATTGCCGTGGGTAAGATTTCTGCGAAGGCCCAGACGTTAATGGATGTAGCTGAAGCCGCCTTGTATGCGGGGATTGAACAGGTTAAACCCGGCAACTATTTAATGGATATTGCCGGGGCCATTGAAGACTATGTCAAACCCACGGGCTTTAGCATTGTGGAAGAGTTTACAGGGCATGGTGTCGGGCAAAATCTCCACGAAGCACCCCACGTCTTTAACGTCCGTTGTCGGGATCTCCCTAACCTCAAATTAAAACCAGGGATGACCCTGGCAATTGAACCAATTATTAATGCCGGCTCGCGGTTTACCCGTACCCTTGGCGATCGATGGACAGTGGTCACGGTGGACAATGCCCTGTCTGCTCAGTTTGAACATACGGTTTTGGTCACAGCCACTGGCTATGAACTCTTAACAGAGCGCCGTTGTTGACCAAGAAAATGAGACAATCAAAGCGTTAATCAGGATTTGTTTTGTCTGCGGTGGAGCACACCTTAGACATTGAATAACCGACCCCTTTGTGTTCCCAGTAATTGCCTATGTCTGATTCTGTTGCAGTGGTTGACTCTCAAACGCCTATCCTGAAGACCTTACCTGATTTTTCCCTATCCAGCCAGCGCTGTGCCACTCAACTCCAACAACGAATTGATTTACTTTTGTTGGCGATCGAAGCCTTGGAAGTGGGGGCTGCGGAGAAAATGTTGGCCAGTGCTGAACAATTGGGTTTACAGCCTTTAGTGCCGAATTCCTTAGTGTTATGGCGTTATCGTTGCACCAACCCCTGGCGACAATCCTATCACCGGACACCTTTGACCCTGGAACAGGCCAAAGCCCTTGTGGCGATCGCCCACCATCAGGCCAAGCCGTTAATCGTGGAAATTCGGCAACTATTAGTTGCTGAACAGCAAATGCGGCGCAAAAAACTTCCCGTCGGCACCAGTTTTGCCCTCTCGTCTTATTTAGAGCAATTCCGATCTCACTTTAGTAGTCGTATGAATCCCCGACGAGCAAAGGTCTCGGTCTTACTGGCATCGGAGCCCGCCATGGACGATTTTGCCCTAGGCTTACTCAACCAATTACTCTTTTGCACTGGCACTATTGGCATGCAACGACTGTGGATTAGTCTATTTGATGGAGAAGTAGCATGAATATTCAACGGCCCTATCATTTACCCAACTGTACCCTGACCCTAGAAGGCATGGGGGACAGCAACGAATCTCAGTCCCCTAATCCTGATCTTAATATTATTCTCAATGCTCGCTGTCAGTTCATCGGCATTAATCAATGCTTAGAGGGAGGGCGAGCCTTTTTAGAAGCGTTAGCAAGGGCAGTCAGTGCCTATGCCCAGCAGTGTTTAAGCGGCATCCAACACCCTGCTGCTACCCAAGGAGACGCGGGGGAATGGGTAGAGATAACCCCGTTACCGGAGCAAGGGCTGCATCGTTTGACCTGGCATCCCCCGACCGACGAGTCGTCACACCCGCTCACGCTTGATTTAACAACAGTACAACTTTTTGACTTGGTGGAGGCAGTCGATCAATTTATCGCCGACCGCCATACATTGCCAGACTTTGCTGTCACGATCGAGCCCTTGTCCCGTCGTTATCGCCAGCCAGACGAACCCTTTGTACAACGGGTTGTACCAGCAACCCTCGGCGCCGTTAGCTTAGTCGTGTTAGCAGCAGCACTTTATATCCTCCCCATTCCTGAAGTCCGTCGACCCGAACCCAAGCCTCAAACCTCGCCGACCCAAGTCGATCCCCCCTCAAATAACCCTGCCCCTGACTCCTCCCCTTAATGTGCCTGAAAGACTGCCTCAAGACCGCCTAATTGATCAATTTCAAGCTCCCACGTCCCCTCCCTTGCCGAGGGAACAACTCATTGCGGATTTATTGCGAGTTGAAAAAGCGGCTCGCTATCGTCCGCCAGCGAATGATTTCCAGCAACTCTTGGGGACATGGCAGTTGAGATTTGTAACGGGAACCCAAAAAGCACGGCAACGAGCCGGCATCGTATTGGGCGCTGGACAATATTTGCCAAGCTGGGTAAAAATTACGCTCACCTATGAAGCAGCGACGGATAACACAGGGCGAATGATTAATCGCATCAGCTTGGCCCCGCTAACCTTAGTGGTTTCTGGACCCTGCCGTTTTCAATCTCCCCGTAATTTGTTGGTGTTTGACTTTACCCGCTTAGCAATCACACTGGGAAGGCTAACACTGTTTCAAGGTTTTTTGGGCAATGGAGAGGAGCGGGAAGCCCAATTTTCTCAACGGGAGATCGGGAAGCAAGCCTTTTTCGTCTTTTTTCTCCTAGAAGAGCGGGTTATTGCGGCCCGAGGGAAGGGGGGCGGGTTAGCTCTCTGGGTTAAGCCTTAGTTCTCGCTGCCTGCTCTGAGCGCTTTGCCCGTGATGGCTCAGTTGATCCGCACAGGATCAGTTGGTCGGCTGAGGATTGGGATAAGCTGGTGTGACAAATGCTCATCGCGCCGTCAGACTGGCATGGATTTCTGAAAAACACAATGTACCTAAAAAAGCTGTATTTGCGAACCTTTAGAAATTATCTTGAACAAATCGTTGAATTCTCTGCCCAGAAAACAATTTTGGTCGGTAATAATGCCCAAGGAAAATCGAATTTATTAGAGGCGGTGGAACTATTAGCCACCCTCAAAAGCCACCGCACCAGTCGAGATCAAGAATTGGTTTTTGATGGTGCGACGCAGGGTCAAATTAAGGCTTTATTAGATCGTCGATACAGCGTCTCGGAACTGGAGATTATTGTCAAGCGTTCAGGACGGCGGAGTTTAACGGTTAATCAAACACCCGCTAAACGTCAGTTGGATTTTTTAGGTACTTTAAACGCAGTGGAATTTTCCTGTTTAGATTTAGCCTTAGTCAGGGGATCCCCCGACTGTCGGCGGCAATGGCTGGACACATTATTAACTCAGCTTGAACCGCTTTACGCCCATATTTTGGGACAGTATCAACACATACTAAAACAACGCAATGCGCTGCTGAAAACCGTCCGTCAGCAGGTGGAAAAGGGGGAAACGCCTCATTCAGACCAGAAGCAGAATCTTGCTGTGTGGGATCAACAATTAGTGGAGATGGGGACACAGGTTACCCGGCGACGAACCCGGGGGATTGCCAGACTGACCCCCCTAGCTGCGGACTGGCATCGACGCATCAGTGGTGACCGAGAAGCCTTAAGCATAGATTACCAACCGAATGTCACCTGGGAAGGCGATGATCCGGCACGAGCTCGGCAGGCTTTTTTGGGGCGATTGGAGCAACGACGCATGGCAGAATACCAATTGGGCACAACGGTGGTTGGCCCCCACCGAGATGAAATTCAATTTTCAATTAATGAAACCCCCGCTAAAAGCTATGGTTCCCAAGGGCAGCAGCGGACGTTAGTCTTGGCCTTAAAGCTGGCGGAACTCAGTTTAATTGAAGCGGTCATCGGAGAGCCGCCATTATTATTACTCGATGATGTGTTAGCAGAATTAGATTTAGACCGACAATCCCAATTGTTAGCGGCAGTAGAAGATCGTTTTCAAACATTAATTACCACCACCCATTTAAATCGTTTTGATGAGCAATGGCGACGATCAGCCCAGATATATCGGGTTAGTCGTGGTTGCTTAGAACAACTCTGGCTATCGGAAATTGATTGATCAAGCAACTGCTACTGAGTGGTTTTCTTGCTGTTCCTAGGGGAAAGATGACGTTTATTAACTATAATTTAGATTGAAATTTAGTATTTAAGTTTTATATAGATGATTGGCGGTAACGCTTCTCCCCCGCATCACGTCCATAACGCTA
>JBEAQB010000043.1:0-5519 GCA_041164125.1 Cyanobacteriota bacterium | reverse complement strand
ACGTTTGGCCCCCCAATTACTCGAACGGGTTTTACTGCTAGCAACGCCACAATCTGTTTAAGGTTGCGCGCACACTAGTCCTCCCTGCTCAAGCAAGGATCGAAGTATCCCCCTCCCCGCTGGTCGCAGTAGCCTGCGCGCGAGGAAGGGGAATTCGCGTTTGTATTCAGTTAAAGTAGGAAATATCATTGCTTTACTCGCTCATTTAGTTCACTGCTAAGGCCAACGCTATGGGAAATGCAAAAAGTTCAAGTGAATTAAGTTCCTTTTCCGTTCAAGCCCAATATGAGGCGTTGCCGCCCTTGGGGAAAGAAATTATCCGTTTCCTGGCGATCGCCTATGCCCCCGTTACGCAGACGTTTTTATTGGCTTGCTTGCGAGAAATCCCATCAGAGTTAAAGCTGCCCATCCAGCCGCCCTTAGAGACCCAAGGCAAGGCCATGCTGGCTCAGTTGCTCCAGGCTGGCCTTGTTAAAAAGGCGAAACAAGGGCGTTTGGTGTGCGATGAATTGCTACAGGATATTCCCTGTCGAGAAGCGGTGAAAAGTGGGCGCTATGATCAGTTAGCAGATCTGGTAAATAAGCATGAGCCAATTACAACGGTGGGTTATAGCGATCGCCGTAATTTTCATTCAGAAGCCCAATTTATTCGGGAAGTCCGCATTGGCATTTATCGACAGGATAGGGACTTCATTGAGCAACAATTTAAGGATTATTATTATTTCACGAGCAAATCTCGTCTGTCGTTTTCAACGATTTTAGTGAAGACGATTACTAATCCCTTTGATAGTGAATGGTTAAGTGGTTTATCGCCAACATTACTGTCGATTGCGTTGGCAGATCTGATGGATCAATCTTTAGAAGCCTTATGCCCCGCCGACGACACCTTTGAAATTCTCAAGGAATTCATCTTAGAAAAAGTAGAGTCCCCGATTGGAGAGGAAACGCTAGTCGCACTTTTAATTACCCAAGAACAACTCTTTTTCCGGGGAGAATTAGAAGACTTAAAACAACTGCTCAACTGCCTAGAAAGCAAATTCAAAGACGTCCATCCCTGCTACTCTTTCATTTGCCAAGCGAATTTAGCCCTACTCCAAGGGCACTATGCCGAGGCGATCGCCAGTTATGAAACGGCGTTAAAAGGGATACGGCGGTTAACGGGTAAGCGAAAAGCCTATTTCGCCGACCTATCCGGAATTTTGTGCTTGTTGGCCTTGCTCGGTGAGGGATCCGCCCAAAGTTTAACGAAAGCCCAAGAGTTCATTAAAATTGCCCTCAAGAAAGACTACTATCTAGGGGTTTATGACCTATTGGAATCGTTAGTGGAATGGTTAAATGGCGATCGTAATGCCCGTACCTATCTGGAGTCCCATTGCAATCTTTCCTCCAGCGATATCAGTATTGAGTCGTTTGTTAAATTACTTATCCAGCATTGGCTGCCACAAGAGAGTTCGTCTCCTTGGTTAGCGGAAGCCAAAAATTTTTATCAAGATGCCTTTCGAGCCGATTATCAATGGTTTGCCATGACCATTGCCGACCTGCTGGGGCGTCATGAGTCCGAGAATGAAACGATGTATGCCACCATGGCGACGGAATGGCAGGAAAAAACCGGCATTGTCAGCATCCTGGATATTATCCAACCCAAAAGTGAATGGGAATTATCCCTCCATGCGTTGGCTAGCTTGACCAGTCCAACCACCGCCACAAAATCCCCTGCCGCTGTTACCGGGGCCAATAAACGCCTGGCCTGGTTTGTCACCCATTACGGTTCCGGAAATGTGCATCTTGCCCCCAAAGAACAAAGTTTAAGCAAAAAAGGGGAGTGGACGGCGGGACGGGCGATCGCCATGAAACGTCTCAGTCGGCGATCGTCTGATGTGGATTATCTCAGCCCCCAGGACGAACGGGTCTGTGAGCATATTGAAACCTACTCCTATGGTTATTACGGCCAAGTTGACTATCAATTTAACAACATGGCCTTGGTGGAATTAATCGGTCATCCCCTCGTTTTTTGGGACGATAACCCTAACATTCCCATTGAAATTGTCGCTGGAGAGCCACAATTACAGGTGAAAAAAACAGGCAATAAAAAACTGGTGATTAAGCTAGAGCCCCCCATCTCTGACGACAGTAAAGTCATTGCCATTAAAGAGAGTTTGACTCGCCTGAAGGTGATTGCGGTAACCCCGGAGCATCGCCGCATTGCCACCATTTTAGGCAATAAAAATCGCCTCGAAGTACCGATCGCCGCCCAAGAACAGGTGATGAATGCCATTAACGCCGTGGCCAGTTTGGTGACAGTGCATTCCGACATCGGTGGTGGTTTAGACAATGTGGAATCATTACCCGCCCATAGCCTGCCCCATTTCCATCTGTTGCCCCTAGAAGGGGGATTACGGGTGGCCTTGCTAACACGTCCTTTTGGGGAAGCTGGCCCCTATTTCCAACCTGGCAAAGGGGGCGAAACGGTGATTACGGAAATTGAGGGTAAACGCTATCAAACCGCCCGCAATTTAAAAGAGGAAAAACAACAGGCCAAAAGTGTGATTAAAGCCTGCCCCACCTTATTTATCAACGACAGCGATGGCGGGGAATGGTATTTAGAAGATCCAGAAAATTGCTTGGAATTATTGTTGGAATTACAGGAATTGGGGGATCAAGCCCGGGTGGAATGGCCGGAAGGCGAAAAAATGCGGGTCACTTCCCCCGCTGGGTTTGGGCAATTCACGCTCAAGATTAAACGGCAACGGGATTGGTTTGCCGCGGCGGGAGAATTACAGGTGGATGACAATTTGGTATTGGGATTGCAGCAATTAATGACCTTGCTGGAAAATAGCCCTGGCCGCTTTGTGCCCTTGGCTGATGGTCAATTTCTGGCCTTAACCAACGAATTTCGCCAACGGTTAGAGGAATTAAAGGCCTATTCGGAAAAACAAGGAGACGGTCGCCGTTTTCATCCCTTGGCAGCCTTGGCATTGGAGGATTTCCTCGATGAAGCGGCACAGGTGAAAGCCGATCGCCATTGGCAGGAGCATCTGAAAAACATTAAGGCAATGAAAGACCTCAATCCCCAGCTACCATCCACCCTCCAGGCGGATCTGCGGGACTATCAACTCGAAGGCTTCCAGTGGTTGGCCCGCCTAGCCCATTGGGGGGTCGGAGCCTGTTTAGCCGATGACATGGGGCTGGGAAAAACCCTCCAGGCGTTAGCGTTAATTTTGACCAAAGCCGCCGCTGGCCCGACGTTAATTGTAGCCCCCACCTCCGTTTGCCCCAACTGGATCAGTGAAGCCCACCGCTTTGCTCCCACCCTCAACCCCTTCCAATTCGGTAGCGGCGACCGGGCGGCTACGTTAGAAAGTCTGCAACCCTTTGATTTGGTGGTGTGTACCTACGGGTTACTGCAACAGGAAGAGGTGGCGGAACTGTTAGCCAAAGTGCCATGGCAAGTCGTCGTGCTGGATGAAGCCCAGGCAATTAAAAACATGGCCACCAAACGATCCCAGGCGGCCATGAATTTACAGGCAGAATTTAAGCTCATGACCACGGGAACCCCCATTGAAAACCATTTAGGGGAATTGTGGAATTTATTCCGCTTTATTAACCCTGGTTTGTTGGGATCTTTGGAGAGTTTTAACCAACGCTTTGCCAACCCCATTGAACGGGATAACAATAAAGCCGCCCGTCAACAACTCAAACGCCTCATTCAACCTTTTCTCTTGCGCCGCACCAAAAACCAAGTCCTCACCGAATTACCGGCCCGTACCGAAATCCTCATCCAAGTGGAACTCAGCCAAGAGGAAATTGCCTTCTATGAAGCCCTCCGTCGTCAGGCGATCGCCAAGTTAGAAGAAAGTGACGCCCAGGCCGGGGCCAAACATCTGCAAGTGCTGGCGGAAATCATGCGACTACGCCGGGCCTGTTGCAATCCCAGTTTGATCCTGCCCGACACTCCGATTAAAAGCTCTAAATTAGAAACCTTTGGGGAAATTTTGCAGGAATTATTAGACAACAAACACAAAGCCCTCGTCTTTAGTCAGTTTGTGGATCACCTCACCATTATTCGCAACTACTTAGATGAACAAAAGATCAACTATCAATACCTCGACGGTAGCACCCCCATTAAGGAACGGAAAAAACGGGTGGATGCCTTCCAAAATGGCGAAGGCGATGTCTTTCTGGTCAGCCTCAAAGCGGGGGGGACGGGGTTAAACCTCACCGCCGCCGATTATGTCATTCACATGGACCCCTGGTGGAATCCGGCCGTGGAAGATCAAGCCTCAGACCGTGCCCACCGCATTGGCCAAAAGCGTCCCGTTACCATTTACCGCTTGGTGGCCAAACAAACCATTGAGGAAAGAATTGTTGAACTTCACCACCAAAAACGCGATTTAGCCGATAGTTTGCTGGAAGGCTCCGACGTCAGCGGCAAGGTTTCTACAGAACAATTACTGGGTCTGATCAGCGGTCAACAGTAAAACGGCGATCGCCCAGAAATCTGCATTTCGACCTGGCTCAGGAACTGCTATGCGGTGCGCCCAAATCCCTCCCCTGTGTTCACCCTTGAACGCTGTCAACCAGCTTATCCCCCCTGCTGATGGTAACTTTACAACTACGTCAACTCAGTGCCCCCCCTGGTCAACGGCTCTTGATTCAGGATCTTTCCTGGGGAGATTTTGAAAATATTTTGGCAGAATTGGGGGACAAGCGTTCAGCCCGTCTCCTTTTTTCCCATGGTGTGTTAGAAATTATCACTCCTCTACCCGAGCATGAAGTCGATAAAGAAATTTTGGGAGATATGGTCAAAATAATGCTAGAAGCTCAGGGGCAGGATTTTGAATGTTTTGGTTCCACCACCTTCAAGAAGAAAGAGAAAGGTATTGGACTCGAACCCGATCAATGTTTTTATATTCAAAACCACTTAACAATGCGGGGCAAGCGGCGTGTTAATTTAACCGAAGATCCGCCCCCAGACTTGGCCCTGGAAATTGATGTCACCTCCGCGACGCCATTGGATATCTATGCGAGCTTAGGCGTCCCAGAAGTCTGGATTTATGAACAGGGAAAGTTGTCAATCTACTGTCTCCACAGTACTCAATATCAACCGGTTTCCATGAGTCCAACCTTTCCCAATTTGCCAATCATCGATCTTGTGGCAGATGTGATGTCCCAAAGTCAGGCGATCGGTCGGAGTCCTGCTCTGCGATCTTTTCGGACAACCCTACAAAGTTTCCTCAGTTAGGGAACAATAGTTGAGTAAAAATTGGCGATCGCCAGAGGGCTTAAAAATCTGCGCCTGCTATTAGGGAATTTTGGGGAGCAATATTGATAATGATATGATTTTAGGGAAACCAGTCAGGCGATCTTTAGGTTAATCAGTTGCCCACGACCTGGAGACTAGATATTTTTTATCCGAGGGATTGCAAAAAATGGAAGAATTGTTAGCTGATATTAAAGAGAAATTACTAAACAATATCTATAAAAACGAAGAACACATTCGTCTTTCTCTGGTCTGTCGC
>JBEAQB010000042.1:0-10583 GCA_041164125.1 Cyanobacteriota bacterium | reverse complement strand
TTTGGTGTCGCGGACTAGAACGGAGGCTAGGTCAAAACGGAAGCCATCAACGTGCATTTCCGATACCCAATACCGGAGGGAGTCCAAAATCAATCCCCCTACGACTGGGTGGTTTGCTTTGACACTGTTGCCACAACCACTGTAGTTACTATAAAAGGTTTTGTTTGCTTCGAGGAGATAGTAGGTGTCGTTGTCAATGCCTCGAAAGGAGAGGGTGGGGCCATTCTCATTCCCTTCTGCCGTGTGGTTGAAGACCACATCTAGGATCACCTCGATGCCTTCCTTATGTAAGGCTTTGACCATATCGCGAAATTCATCAACGACGCCGATGGGATCGGTCGTAGCGCTATAGGCTTGGTGGGGCGCAAAAAAACCAATGGTGCTATAACCCCAATAATTCGCTAGGCCAGGCCGGGCATCCCCCGGGTCAAAATAGTGGACGGGCAACAGTTCAACGGCGGTGATGCCCAGCTCTTTCAGATAGGGGATTTTTTCAATCAGCCCCGCATAGGTTCCTCGTTTGGCTGGACTTAAGCCTGAATTGGGATTGCGGGTAAACCCCTCCACATGTAGCTCATAGATAACACTGGCTGCGTAGGGCGTCCGGGGGGCTTGATCGTCTTCCCAGTCGTAGGCGTGGGGGTCCACAACGACGCTCCGTAATGCTTTGGCGCAATTATCGCCTGGTTCCATGGCCGCTTGACGGTCATAAATCTCTCGACCGGCGATCGCCTTGGCGTAGGGGTCCAGTAACACTTTGCTGCCATCAAAGCGGTGACCTTTTTCCGGTTCATAAGGCCCGTAGACCCGATAGGCATACACCTGGCCGGCGGTTAAATTTTCAACAAAAACGTGCCAGTAATAAAAGGTGCGATTGCGCAGACGGTCTAAAGGAATAATCCGGGCCGGGGTCGGATCATTCGGGTGATCAAACAAGAGCAATTCTACGTCTTCCCCATGTTTGGAAAACAAGCAAAAATTAACGCCATCTGGATAAACTGTTGCTCCCAAGGGAAAGGATTGGCCGACACGGACGTCGGCTAGGGTCGTGGGAACTGGTATCGAGTTGACCACAGAGATTTCCTAAAATTGATCTCCTTAACGCTAGCAAACCTTCGCCAAACGGTAACCCCTGGCAATAATAATTTTTGTGAGTCCACTTAGAAACGCGGGCCTGAATCGTGTCCGGCGACCGGGGGACTGCCTGGGCGATCGCCGATCACCTCGCCGCCTGATCCTAGTTTTGCCAGACCCGAACAAGAGCCATCATCTACAATGGGATGAAGACGTTTTTTTTGCTGCCATCCGTCCTGCCGATTATGTTAAATCCTGCTATTCCTCCGGAACGATATTTCCCCTATTTGACCTGGACGGATATTGCAACTTTACCCAACAAAGCAAAAACGATCATTATTCAGCCCCTAGGCTCAATTGAGCAGCATGGTCCCCATTTGCCGTTAATTGTCGATGCGGCCATCGCCGAAGGGGTTTTGGGGCGAGCATTGCAGTCTTTAGCCGCGGACATTCCGGCTTACGTCTTACCGACCTTATACTACGGTAAATCCAATGAACATTGGGGGTTTCCCGGCGTCATTAGCCTCAGCGCGGCAACCCTATTGCAAACCCTCAAGGAAATTGGCACCAGTCTCTATCAATCGGGCTTTCGCAAGTGGATTTTATTAAATTCCCATGGGGGACAAATTCAAGTGCTGGAAATTGCGGCCCGAGATATTCACCAAAGCCATCCTGATCTGCAGATTTTTCCCTTTTTTACCTGGCGGATGCCCCATTGTGCCGGAGATCTACTGACCCCAGAGGAGATGACCCATGGGATTCATGCGGGGGATGCAGAGACCAGTGTGATGATGGCATTGTTACCGGAGTGGGTTCACACTGATCGCCTGGTGTGCGAATTTCCCCAGGGGGTTCCCAAAGCAGACGAGTTACTCAGCATGGAAGGGAGTTTGCCCTTTGCCTGGTTGACCAAGGAGGTTAGCCGTAGCGGGGTGATGGGGGACGCCACTGTGGCCACCCCAGAGAAGGGAGAAACGTTATTAGCCTGTTTAGCCGCTGGTTGTGCCCAGGCGATCGCCGCTGTTTATCATTTCCAGCCGCCCACCGCTCACCATTAACCAAAAGCTTGGTAAAATCAGCAAACTTTGTACGGCGATGGCAGCTTTTCATGGCATTTTCTTCCTCTGCTCAACCGCAGGTGATTGGTATCGATATTGGGGGCTCGTCGATTAAATTCGGTCGCTTTTTGGCTAATGGTGACTGTTTGCAATCCTTTGCCCTGGCGACGCCTCAACCGTCTTTACCCACAGCCGTTTATGCCCAGTTAATCATCGGGATTGATCAAATTAAAACGTCTGCCTGTGGGGCGATCGGCGTTGGCATGCCCGGCCCGGCCGATGCCCAGGGGCGCATTGCCCAACTGGCGATCAACTTACCCCAGTGGCATAATGTTCCCCTGGCGGATTGGCTGGAAGACTATGCCCAATTACCAACAGTCTTAGCCAATGACGCCAATTGTGCGGGTCTTGGGGAAGCTTGGTTAGGGGCAGGGCAAAATTACCAAGATTTTATTTTGTTGACCTTGGGAACGGGGGTCGGGGGAGCGATATTTTTAAACGGCGAATTATTTACAGGGCGACGGGGGGCCGGCGGAGAGTTAGGTTTAATTTCCATTGAAACGAATGGTTATCCTTGCCACAGTGGTAATCAGGGATCGTTGGAACAACACGCGTCCGCCCAAACCCTGCGGCGGGAATTAAATCTAACGGGGCTAGAGCTTTATCACTTGGCCCAACAAGGAGATGACCAGGCGATCGCCTATTGGCAAAAATTCGGCCAACGGCTAGGCATTGGTTTAGCTAATTTAATTTATGTGTTAACCCCAGAAGCGGTAATTCTTGGTGGCGGTCTGAGTGCCGGTGCAGATTACTTTTTGCCGTCTCTGCGCTCAGAAATTGAGCAACGGGTTCTTCCCCCCTCTCGTCAGGGTTTGGAAATTCTGGTAGCTCAACTCGGTAATCGAGCTGGCATGATCGGGGCGGCCCGGTTGGCTTGGCAGCAGTTGGGGCGGGGAGTGTCAAGTCTAGACTTCATGCATCAAAATGATCATTGCGTATAAAAATTTTCAGATCCGAGATTGGCAGCCCGGCGATCGCCACAGGGCCGCCGCCGTTATTCGTCAAGTGTTGACGGAATATGGTTTACCCTGGCAACCCGACGGCGCCGATCAGGACGTGATTGCCGTTGAGGATTACTATTTAGAGAAGGGAGGAACTTTTTGGGTCGTTGAACATCATGGATCCCTCATAGGAACCAGTGGTTTCTACCCCATTCACCGGCAGAAAAATGCTGTTGAAATCCGCAAAATGTACTTACTCCCCACCGCGAGAAAGCAAGGACTCGGTTCTTTCTTGCTACAACAATTGGAAACGGCGATCGCCAACCAGGGATTTACGACCATCTGGATTGAAACCGCCAGTATCCTCAAAGAAGCCGTGCGACTCTATGAATCTAAGGGCTACCTCGCCGCGACAGGCGTCGAAACCGACCGCTGTGATCGCGTGTATGTTAAATCACTAACGCCGATGCCCCCCATTTTGCCAACCTGTTGACCATCACGAACAAAAAAATTTGCCCCTATCCCCTACTCTAAAGCTTTACCCCTCACTCTACCGTTGTCCCCGTGTGCTTACCCAGAAAATCAACGAGCGATGAAAATATTAGTGCTAGCCTGGGAATTTCCCCCCCGCATCGTCGGGGGCATTGCTCGCCACGTCGCAGAACTGTATCCCGAATTAGTTAATCTGGGCCATGAGATTCATTTAATCACCGTGGAAACGGAAAATACCCCTGCCACGGAAGTGATTGATGGCATTCAGCTTTACCGAGTTAAGGTGGCACCAGGGAACGACTTCTTTCACTGGGTGGACAATATGAACCATGCCATGGAGTTAAAAGGGCAACAACTCATCGCTCAACAGGGAAGCTTCGATCTCATCCATGCCCATGATTGGCTCGTCGGCGATGCCGCCATTAGTCTTAAACACCATGGCAAAATTCCCCTCATTGTTACCATCCATGCCACAGAATATGGGCGCTATAACGGTTTGTATAACGACACCCAACGCTACATTGCTGGCAAAGAAGGGATTTTAATCTACAACGGCTGGCGAGTCATTGTCTGCAGTAACTATATGCGCCATGAATTAGAACGAGCCTTTGGCACCCCCTGGGATAAAATCGACGTTATCTACAACGGGATCCGAGCTGACAAAAAGCAACGCCGTCCCGAGTTTGATTACCAAGCATTTCGCCGCCACTTTGCCACTGACCGGGAAAAAATCGTCTACTATGTCGGGCGAATGACCTATGAAAAAGGCATTTCTGTGCTGCTGAGTGCCGCCCCCCAAGTCTTAGAAGCCATGGATTATGGCGTTAAATTTGTCATTATCGGCGGCGGCAACACCGATCGCCTGAAACAACTGGCTTGGAACTTAGGGATTTGGGACCACTGCTTTTTTACCGGCTTCATGTCCGATGACGACCTGGATAAATTCCAAACGATCGCCGATTGTGCCGTGTTTCCCAGCCTCTACGAACCCTTTGGCATTGTTGCTCTGGAAAGTTTTGCCGCTAAAGTGCCAGTGGTGGTCTCTAATACCGGAGGCTTACCGGAAGTCGTCACCCATGGCAGCACGGGCATTGTCACCCAAACCAATAGCCCTGATTCCTTAGCCAAAGGCATTGTCGAAATTTTACGAAATTCTCAACTGGCTGAAAAACTCGTTAATTCTGCCTACGAAGATTTAAGTCTCCGCTTTAACTGGTCAAAACTGGCCCAAGAAACGGCCCTGATTTATGAACGAGTGGTCACTGAACGCCAAGCCGTGGATTGGTAAAGGGGAAGTTATATCTGATGCCACTGCCTAACTACGAAAGAATCTTACTGCGGATTGTGTGGACTAGCCTCGCCGCCCTGGTTGTGGTCTTGGCCCTTTGTCTTGGATATCGGTTAGTCCGCTTGACATTATTCGGTTTTTAACATGTGTGAACGAGGGAGGCCCGATAGTTAGCATCCCCCTCAAACCCAGTTAGTTGCAATCCGACATTTTAGCGGCGGGCAAAACTCGGCTTTTCTGTGCGAGGTTTGGCTTTGTTAACCCGCAGACTCCGTCCCATCCACTGGGCCCCATCTAGGGTTTCGATCGCCACATTTTCCTCATCATCGGAAGACATTTCTACGAAGCCAAAGCCCCGGATGCGTCCGGTTTCGCGGTCGGTGGGTAAAGACACGCGTTTTACGCTGCCATATTCAGTGAAAACGTCACGGAGGTCATCTTGGGTGACCTCATAAAAAAGATTACCAACATAAATTGCCATTGGGTCGCGCTCCAAAATTACAAACAAAAACAAGAGGAAATAAGGTTATTTCGGAGACGCACGCGCAAAAATAAACGGGAGAAAAACCTGTAAAATTCACAAACAAAGCTGAAACCGATACCAAAAACTCTCTTATACGACCCTTCCACCTTAACATAGCGATGGAGAATCGGTAATCTATCACACAAGTTCGGCGGAAATTTTGACCAAGGCCCCTCCAATGTCACAATAGCGTCAATTCAATGTCAGTTTTGACACGTACTTACTCATCATACTAATTTTTTACCCACCATGTCGCTTACGGATTCACCTTTGCCCACCGTTGTCACCGTTCTAGGAGGCGGTGCCTGGGGGACGGCCCTAGCCAGTTTATTAACAACCAACCAGAATCAAACTCACATTTGGTCGCGGCGCGGCTCAGACGATTTAGCGGCGTTTTTACCAGCCTCGGAAATCATTGTGTCTGCCATCTCGATGAAAGGTGTGCCCTCGGTTGTTGAGTCTGTGCAGAAAATTACCATTAAAGAGTCCGTTATTTTAGTCGCCGCCACCAAGGGATTAGACCCCCAAACCACGGCTACTCCCTCTCAGATTTGGCAGCAAGCTTTCCCCAACAATCCAGTTGTAGTCCTGTCGGGGCCCAATTTATCCAAGGAAATTGACCAGGGATTACCCGCCGCCACGGTGGTTGCTAGTCACAATTTAGCGGCAGCTCAGCAAGTCCAAACCCTATTTGCTTCAGATGTTTTTCGGGTTTACACCAACGAGGACCCCCTCGGGACGGAATTGGGAGGCACCCTCAAAAATGTCATGGCGATCGCCGTTGGCGTTTGTGATGGTTTGGGATTAGGAACCAATGCTAAATCGGCCTTAATTACCCGTGCATTGCCAGAAATCACCCGGGTCGGACTGCACTTCGGTGCCCACCCCGACACCTTTTGGGGCTTGGCGGGGTTAGGCGATATGCTGGCCACCTGCTCAAGTATGCTCAGTCGGAATTACCGTGTCGGTTATGGCCTTGCCCAGGGTAAGTCCCTCGATGGGATTTTATGGGAGTTAGGCGGGACTGCCGAGGGGGTAAACACCACTGACGTCCTTCTGCGCATTGCCAACCGCGAACAAATTCCTGTCCCCATTGCCCGCCAAGTTTATCGACTCTTACACGGAAAAATTACCCCCATGGCCGCCGTGGAAGCCCTAATGGAGCGGGATCTTAAGCCAGAGTTTTGTGATTTTGATTAGGCACCATGGTCGCCACCAATGGCCCACTAGCGTTGATTGGTCTGGGCTTAGGACGTCCGGAAACAGCGTTGGAGAGCAATACGCTCTTCTGTCCTGATTGCCCGCCATTGACCCGGCGTTAAGCCCTCTAAGGTGAATTGCCAAGGAGAAGACTGATTTTTCCCTTGACCTGTCAACGTGATGGCAATCCGGACCAGCCTGAGTGTGGGAAAGCCAATCGCAGCGGTCATGCGTCGTACCTGGCGGTTACGACCCTCCGTTAAGGTGATTGCCAACCAACCGGTGGGAATCGACTGGCGAAACCGGATGGGGGGATGGCGGGGGGGCAAAATGGGGTCATGTTCCAATCGTTGAACGATCGCCGGTCGAGTGCGGTAATCCTGGATTTGTATCCCCTGGCGTAATGGCATTAAATCGTGATCTTGCGGATTTCCTTCCACCTGAACCCAATAGGTGCGGGGATGGGCAAACCGGCGATCGCCCAGGCGGTACTTTAAGCGGTTATTGCGGGTCAAAATTAACAAGCCCTCGCTGTCTCGATCCAAGCGGCCAATGGGGTAAAGTCCCGGTAAATCGATAAAATCATTCAGCGTCGGTCGGGGAGGAACGTGTTTATCCGTAAATTGGCATAACACTCCATAGGGCTTGTAAAAAATAATCGTTGCCGGCACAGACTCAATCACAGTAGGACTAGTTAATATAAACGACTGAGGACGTAGTCAATTAATTCCAACAACGACTCCCGGGATGCCGATGCCCCTAAACCGGTTAAATGTTGGCGAGCCAATTGGGCATGGCTTGCTGCCAACTCCCGCGATCGCCGGATCCCATTGCTGCCTTCAACCAATTGCAAGGCCTGCTCAATATCCCCGGGATTGGCAAACTTGCGCTCAATCAACGTCCGCAGCAGGGGCGCTTCCTCCATGGCGAATAAAGCGGGGACAGTGACATTGCCACTAATTAAGTCCGAGCCGGCCGGTTTACCCAGAACCTCCGTCGGCGAAATGAAATCTAAAATATCGTCCACAATTTGAAAGGCTAACCCCAAATGCCGCCCATATTCATACAGGTGATCACAGAGTGTTGGAGACACCTCGCTCAACACCCCCGCCGCCTTAGCACTATTGGCGATCAAAGATGCGGTTTTGAAATAACTTTTTTCCAGATAGGTTTCCAGGGTTGTGTCGGTGTCAAAACGGTTAATACTCTGTAAAATTTCCCCTTCTGCAAAATCCCGAATCACCTCAGACAGGAGCTTCACCACTGACAAGTTGTCTAAATTCGCCAAATACCACGATGATTGGGCAAAGAGAAAATCCCCCGCCAAGACGGCGATACGATTATCGAATAAGCTGTTAACCGTCGGCACATTACGGCGTAGGTCCGCTTCATCCACGACATCATCGTGCACCAAGCTGGCAGTGTGAATCATTTCTGTAATTTCTGCCAAGCGCCGATGGCGGGGGGTTAACTCTTGATTGAGCAATGTCGCCCGCGATACTAACAACACGATCGCCGGTCTAATCCGCTTGCCCCCTGCTTCGAAAAGGTGTTCTGCTGCTGCCCCTAGGATGGGGTGTCGAGCACTAACAAGCCGCTTGAGGTTATCCGTTAATAAACGGAGGTCTTGATCAACGGGGGCGAACAGGGAGGTAGTGGAGATCATCGGCTAGCCAAACTCGGCAGATGCGTTTACGAAAGTTAACATAACTTGATGCTTATTTTAAGATAACTTCTCCGGGCTGAAAAATGGGGATTCTCACTTTTCCGCGTCATCGCCGCCCTCTACCTGGATTTTGTTCTACCTTTGGGCAAGCAGATTTTGAGAAAAATTTCGCCAGATTTTTGCCACCTATGTTAGTCTGGGAGTAAGAATTTGCAGCCAATCAAAGATGGATAATCCCAGGTACAGGCAGGTCTGTATCTCGGTTTTACGCCGTCAAACCTGCGCCGTAAAGTACTATCTTTCCGCCCGCCACTTTTTGCGGCGAACCGGAGTCTAAATTAATATGCGCTAGTCCTAAGGTGTGAGGCCATCCCATCGAGCCGGGCATTGTTCGTTGTTGGGGTGATGGTAACTAGCTAAGGTTAATCGGTTGGGTATTCCGCTGGGATACCAAATATTGTCTTAAGGAACAGGGAAACGTATTTTACCTGCCGTTCAATCCGTGGGTAAGGGGCTCATCCCTTGATCTTAATTCAAGTATTCTAAGTCTTGTGGGTAAAGGCTAGTTTTTGCATTGTTATTCAAAGTCGAACTTGTGTTCTAATGGGGGATGGGATGGTTCTCAAGATACTGCTGCTGGCGTCAGCCTATGTGTTGACGGTTTATGGGGTGCTATTGTTGTTGAAATTTTTAGATCAGCGCACGAACAAACTACAACCTTAATGCCCGGCGGATCAGCGTCGGCAAAATTCGGGAAGGGGGACGCCTAGGCTGTGCGTAAACTGCGCAGGCGGTTGAGTGCGGCCGCTAGTTCTAGGGGGCGAAATTGGGCTAAGTCTCCGGCATTGTCGCTGAAGTGACCAATGCCATTGGTTTGTAGCTGGTGATCAATGATGGTGAGTAACTCGGTTATGGTCATTGGGGCGGGACTCGGACTGGTACTTAATTGTCGCTGAATGGCCAAAAGCGCTAAACCGATCGCCCGGGTTTGATTGGTTTCCACCAATTGTTCAACGGCAGCTAGGTCAATTTCTGACGTCCCAAAGCTCAGACTTGTACGGGAACGAGCTTTAACGCTGACGGCTTTTTTACCCCGGCTCGGGTTGAGGGATGTTGCCAAGGGAAATCGGGACGTGCGGTCCCCAAACGGCGCTCCTACCTGCCATTGTCGTTGGCTGGGATACTGCTGGGCGATCGCCCGGGCAGCGGCGGTGACATCCTCAACGCAATAGGTGTTGAGGGCAATGACTGTATCTGCCACGTCAAAGTAATCCCCACTGCCCCCCATCACCAATATGCTAGAAATCCCTTTTTCGGTATACAGTTGGCGAATTTTATCAATCAGCGGGGTAATCGGTTCTTGGGTTTGGGGGATAAGCTGCTGCATCCGGTGATCACGGATCAAAAAATTGGTGGCGCAGGTATCTTCATCTAATAACAATAATTGTGAACCCGCTTCTATGGCCTCGATGATATTGGCCGCTTGGGAGGTACTGCCACTGGCATTTGAGGTCGAAAAAGTTTGCGTTGCTTTGCCCTGGGGTAAAAAGTTGATGAAGGGAGAAATATCGACTCCGGTAATACTGCGACCGTCCTCGGCCCGAATTTTTGCTGCCGTTGGTAGGGTAACGACCCCTTCGCGACCGTCTCCCCAGGGATGATCATAAACCCCTAAGGCGATCGCCGTTAATAGGGTTGATTTCCCCTGGTAGCCTCCCCCCACAATGACCGTAATGCCGGCGGGAATCCCCATCCCCGTAACGTTGCCGCGATGGGGACAGGTAAGGGTCACCCGCAAACTGGGAGGGGATTGAAACGGGACAACGTTTGGCTCCTGAAGGGGTCGCGGATCAATGCCACTGCGTCGCGGTAAAAGAGATCCGTCGGCGACAAACGCCACCAACCCCCTCGCCGTTAATTGTTGTCGTAGGGCGATCGTATCCTCCACACTCTGGCAATAGGTCGTCACCACCGCCAAATCATGGTTCGAGGCGAATAAGCACCGCGCCACCCACTGTGGTAGTTGTTCGCATAATAGGTGCGCCGCCGCTCGCCCAGCAATGCGCCGTCCCCGAGCCGGCAGTCCCACGGCGAGCCGCACTTCCCAATGTTGGGCATGGTGCAAGATTACGGTGCGATCTAGCACTTCTTGTCCCAACGGGGCCACCTGAATTCGGCCACTATTCCCCGATCCCAAGGCGTGACTGAGGCTGTCAGCTTCCCGGGCTAAACATCTGGCTAAATAATCCCGTAGACCGACACATTGCCCTGGCGATCGGCG
>JBEAQB010000041.1:0-10224 GCA_041164125.1 Cyanobacteriota bacterium | reverse complement strand
ATTTTTTGGATAAACTAGTTTACCTTTTTGATTTATGAGCAAAACCGAACGTCGTGTTTTCCTGTTGGATTTTGAAAAACCCCTCTATGAGTTAGAGGAAAAAATCAATCAAATCCGGGATCTCGCCCAGGAAAAAAATGTCGATGTCTCTGAACAATTAAGCCAACTCGAAAGCCGGGCCGAACAATTACGACAAGAAATTTTTAGCAATCTCAACCCCTCCCAACGACTGCAACTCGCCCGCCACCCCCGCCGCCCTAGTACATTGGACTATATCCAGGCGATCGCCGATGATTGGTTTGAAATGCACGGTGACCGGGGCGGATATGACGATCCAGCCTTAGTGGGGGGAGTGGCCCGCATTGATAACCGTCCCGTGGTGATCATGGGTCATCAAAAAGGTCGAGACACCAAAGATAATGTTGCTCGTAATTTTGGCATGGCTGCCCCCAACGGTTACCGTAAAGCGCTACGGTTGATGCACCATGCTAATCGCTTTGGCATGCCAATTATTACCTTTATTGATACCCCCGGTGCTTGGGCCGGTATCGATGCCGAAAAATTAGGGCAAGGGGAGGCGATCGCCGTTAACCTGCGGGAAATGTTTGCCCTGGAGGTGCCCATTTTATGTACCGTCATTGGGGAAGGCGGATCAGGGGGGGCGTTGGGGATTGGCGTCGGCGATCGGGTGTTAATGTTGGAACACGCAGTGTACACCGTGGCAACGCCAGAAGCCTGTGCCGCTATTCTTTGGAAAGACGCCAAAAAATCCGATAAAGCGGCGATCGCCCTCAAGATCACGGCTAAAGACCTGCAAACATTACACATTATCGATGGTATTATCCCCGAGCCCCATGGTGCCGCCCACGCTAACCCCTTGGCGGCGGCGGCCAAGCTCAAAGAGGCCTTACTGTTCCATCTCAATGCCTTGTCCCAATTGACCGCTCCTGAACGCCAGGAATTGCGTTATCAAAAATTCCGTCATCTGGGTCAATTTTTAGAAACCGTTGCCTAAGGGATGGCGATAAGCCAGGCCGCCTCCCACGTATCCCGAAGGTCAATCATTAATCCCTCCCAGGGATCGCACAATGGTATAATCGTAACCAGATAACCGTTACATTTCTTAATTCAACCTTAACTAACCCCCTGGTCATCCCTGCGGTGCCCGTTGGCGCTGTCAACGCCCCCATTGTACTTTTGGGTTTTATGTATTTGCTTATTCAAATTTTGTCATCCACAGAGACTTGTCTTCACAAGAAATTACTTTGGGACACAGAAATGAAAATCTTAGCCAATGCTAAGCATTGAGAAATGTGAATTAATTTTTAGCACGATACTCCTCCCTTAGTTTAATGATATTTTTGCAAAATTCTGATGGGTCAACAGGTTAAACTTGTAATATTTACCCCTGAAGACCAAATCAATTTTTTCTAAACTTAGAAATTTTTTGATACCGATTTAATTCGGTATCCTTAAATTTGGTGCATTCCTTACATTTTCTTCGATCTTTAATTCATTATGACCATTGCTTCTTCCAATTCAATCAATAACGGCATGAACACCGGTAAATTCGTCAATCAAGTTTCGTCCTTACCTGACCGTAATACTCACAATGGGCAACAAGCCCAATACAGTCCAGGTAAAGTGGAAGCCGATAAAGAAAAAATGATGGATGCGGTACGGGTCATGCTAGAAGCAGTGGGGGAAGATCCTGAACGAGAGGGATTACTCAAAACCCCTAAACGGGTAGCTGAGGCGATGCAGTTCCTCACCCAGGGTTATGAGCAGTCTCTAGAGAAATTGGTCAATGGCGCGATTTTCGACGAAGGCCATAGCGAGATGGTGCTGGTGCGTGACATTGATTTCTTTAGCCTCTGTGAACACCACATGTTGCCCTTTATGGGTAAGGCCCACGTTGCTTACATCCCCAATCAAAAAGTTGTGGGCTTGAGCAAATTGGCCCGTATTGTGGAAATGTTTTCTCGCCGCCTACAGGTGCAGGAACGACTGACCCGACAAATTGCCGAGGCAGTGCAAGAAATTCTGGATCCCCAAGGGGTCGCAGTGGTGATGGAAGCCTCTCACATGTGTATGGTAATGCGGGGCGTTCAGAAGCCGGGGTCTTGGACGGTGACCAGCGCCATGATTGGCTCATTTCAAGATGAACAAAAAACCCGCGAAGAGTTTCTTAATTTAATTCGCCATCAACCCAATTTTTACTAAACGAGCCAATCATTGGGTAGTGAAATAAGTCGATAAAGATTGAGTTTATCCATTGGCATTTTTTTCCCCTAAAGCAAGTTCTAATTTAGGGGATTACGGTTCTTCTGACCCGTCGGGGCGGCAATTATTTAGGCGGATCATAATCTCGCACATTAGCATCAATTGCGTCCTGGGTTTCAGTTTCCGCCGGGTTCAACTCATCTTTAAAGCCGCGCAAGGTTTTGCCCAAAGCGCCCCCTAGTTCGGGAATGCGTTTGGGCCCAAAGATCAACACCATGACCCCTAAGATAATTAAAATTTCTGGCCATCCTAATCCAAACATGCTTGCGTCCTAGTTGTGGTTATACAGTGCTGTTACTGATTATGTCATTTTTGTCCCACTGTCAGGTTTAATGGTTTTTAGATCTGTAAAGTACAATAAAACTCTGCCCCCCGATCGCCAGCTAGAGCAAGGGCGATGGGTAAAATTAATTTGTGGGGCCAGCTACCAAGATTTACCGGTCATTCGCAATTTAGCGCTGGTTTATACCTTAGCTGGGGTGGATTGTGTGGATTTAGCGGCAGATCCAGCGGTGGTGACAGCGGCCCAGGCCGGGATAGCAGCCGCCCTCCCCTTATCAGAACAGTTGGGGGAAACCGCAAGAGGCCAAGCGCCCTGGTTAATGGTGAGTTTAAACGATGGTGAGGATCCCCATTTCCGGAAAGCTGGGTTTGATCCGTCCCGTTGTCCGGTTGACTGTCCCCGACCCTGTGCCGCCGTTTGTCCCACCGCTGCCATTGCACCGTTCCCTAACGCCTCAGGGTCAACCGGGGTGAAGTCAGAAAAATGTTATGGCTGTGGGCGATGCTTACCGATTTGTCCCTGGGGATTGATCGAAACCCGCGCCCAAACGGCCCCGGTGGCTACCCTAATGCCTTGGCTCCAATCCGGTCAGATTGCGGCGATCGAACTCCATACCCAGGTGGGTCATGCCCCGCAGTTCCAACGACTGTGGCAGACCTTACATCCCAGCGTGAGTCAGTTAAAGGCGATCGCCATTAGTTGTCCCTTCCATCGGGATGGCATTGCCTACCTCCAGCAGTTAAATCAACTGATTCAGCCTCTGCCCATCCCCGTCATCTGGCAAGCTGACGGACGGCCCATGAGTGGGGATATTGGCCGGGGAACGACCCACGCCTGCATTCATTACGGGGAACAGGTGCTACAGGCCCATCTGCCGGGTTACGTGCAACTGGCGGGGGGAACCAATGCCCATACCATTAACAAAGTTCAGCAAAAAACCCTAGCCATCCACGGCGTTGCCTTCGGCAGCTATGCCCGGACAGTCTTAAGCCCCATGTTGCACCAGGCAGAGTTACGCCATCATCAGGACGGTGGGACGGGGGAAGTTCAGTTAGAAGCCTATCCTGATTTACTAGCCCAGGCGATCGCCGTGGCTCAGACGTTGGTCTCTCCTTGGAAAAACCGCCCTGCCATTACCCAATCCAACCATAAATGACCGGGTCTGGGTGCCGACTGATGCGTTAGTGTAAAAACAACTGATAAACGGGATTATTGCTTTCGTCCCAATAGCGATAGCCTAAATTCGCTAAGAACCGTTGCCAGTCCCCCATTTCTGAGCGAGGAACCTGCATTCCCACCACAATGCGTCCGTAATCAGCCCCATGGTTCCGATAATGAAACAAACTAATATTCCAAGCTGGGTTCATACACCCCAAAAATTTCATCAATGCCCCCGGACGCTCCGGAAACTCAAAACGATAGAGTAATTCCGTTTGATCGCCACTTTGGGTGGCTTGGGGAGGACGACCTCCCACCATGTGCCGCAGGTGGAGTTTGGTTAATTCATCGTCGGTTAAATCGAGGGTTTTAAAGCCTTGTTCCCTAAAGGTATGGGCTAAATGATCAGCATCGCTGCGGTTTTGGATCTGGATGCCCACAAAAATATGGGCCTCAGGGCCTTCGGCGATGCGATAGCTAAACTCCGTCATATTATGGCGCCCCAAGCAGGCACAAAATTGACGCAAACTGCCCCGTTTTTCAGGGATGGTAACGGCAAAAATTGCCTCCCGTTGCTCCCCATATTCCGCCCGCTCCGCCACAAAGCGTAAACGGTCAAAATTCATATTGGCCCCACAGGCGATCGCGATCAGGGTTTTCTCTCGACAGTTTTCCCGGGCCACATATTGTTTCAAACCGGCGATCGCCAGGGCACCGGCCGGTTCCAAAATGGAGCGGGTGTCTTCAAAACAATCCTTAATGGCAGCGCAGGCATCATCGGTATCTACCACCAAGACCTCGTCCACATACTGTTGACAGAGGGGAAAGGTTTCGTCCCCCACCTCCCGCACCGCTACCCCATCGGCAAATAAGCCCACTTGCTCAAGGCGAATCCGTTGGCCAGCTTGTAAAGATTGGCGCATGGCATCCGCATCTTTGGGTTCCACGCCGATGATTTTAATGGTCGGGTAGAGGCGTTTGACATAGGCGGCAATGCCGGCAATTAAGCCCCCGCCGCCGATCGCCACAAAAATCGCTTCAATGGGTTTTTGATATTGTCGCAGCAGTTCCATGCCAATGGTGCCCTGACCGGCGATCACATCAGGATCATTGAAGGGATGAATAAAGGTCAACCCTTTTTCCGCTGCCAATTTCCGGGCATGGGTATAGGCATCATCATAGGTCTCCCCCTGGAGCACCACGACCCCTCCCCGGGCTTTGACGGCATCCACTTTAACCCGGGGCGTCGTTTCTGGCATAACAATAATTGCCCTGGTGCCGAGTTTAGAGGCCCCTAAGGCGACCCCTTGGGCATGGTTCCCCGCTGAAGCGGCAATGACCCCTTGCTGGAGTAAGGCCGGCGGCAAGTTAGCCATTTTGTTATAGGCTCCCCGGAGCTTAAAAGAAAAAACGGGTTGCAGATCCTCCCGCTTAAAATAAACCCGATTGCCTAATCGCTTGGACAAACTCGCCGCAAAATCTAACGGAGATTCGATGGCAACGTCGTAGACCCGGGCTTTAAGAATTCTTTCGAGATAATCAATGGACATTGCTGAAGCAAGAAACCGTAATCATAATCAAGCGTCACTATTCTTAGTTTCTCACCCTTTGGGATAGCGCTATTTTTCACAAGTGCAAGGGGGGTTCCTAAAACAATGATGAATCGATAGTGCCTCGATGGCAATCAAGGCTGGGCCGGCGCCAGCCCTGTGTAATGAAATGTTACAATCAGACCCAATGCTTTTCTGAGCCGCGCAAGCGCCATTCCTGACTGTTTATGGGCGAACTTCCTAAAACCGAACAGATTTCTGCGCCAGACCGTAGTCTTCGCTGGATTATCGGGGCGATGATTATGGGGGTCTTGGCCACTGGTGGGGTCATATTTTATGCCTTAATGTCAGGATCTTCCGTAGATCAAGAATCTGCCCCGAAGGTGTTAGCGTCGCCTAACGATAACCAGGTCGCGACGGCTCAACCCGTTTCTGCTTTAGGGCGTATTGCTCCGCTGGGGGAAATTTTTAAACTGTCTGCTTCACCAGGCACCTTTGGGGGAGCACGGGTGGAGAAAATCCTAATGCGCGAAGGAGAGACGGTTAAAGAAGGTCAGGTGGTGGCGGTGCTGGATTCCTATGAACAAAAGTCAGCGGCCTTAGCGTCTGCCCAGGAATCAGTGAAAGTAGCCCAGGCAAATTTAGCAATTGTTAAAGCTGGGGCGCAGCCAGGGGAAATTGCGGCCCAACAGGCGCAGGTGGCCAAGGCCCAAGCGGAGTTACAGCAGGAATTTGCCGTTAATCAGGCGACCCTCGCCAGTTTAGTCAAACAACTGGAAGGGGAAAAAATTGAGCAACAGGCCACCATCAATCGCCTCCAAGCAGAAGTGCGTCAAGCGGAACAAGATGATCGCCGCTATCGGGTATTGGCGGAAAATGGGGCGATCGCCTTAGCGGATTGGGAACAACGGCGCTTGAATTTAGAAACTAGCAAACAACGACTTCAGGAGGCCCAAGCGCGGCTGATGAAAACCGAAGCCACCCTAACCGAAAAAATCCGTGAACAACAATCAATCCGAGACAAGGATGCCCAAACGATGCTGCTACAACGGGAGTCGGCCCGGGCAACCCTGGCCCAAATTTCTGAAATTCGGCAAGTCGATGTGGAAAAAGCCCAAGCGGAACTAAATCTGTCCCTGGCTAAATTTAACGAGGCTAAAGCCGAGTTAGACAAAAGCGTGGTCAGGGCTCCGGTGACGGCTCAGGTATTAAAAATTTATACTCGACCCGGGGAAAAAATAGATGATCAAGAAGGCATTGCCGATCTGGGAATTACTTCCCAAATGACGGTCATTGCAGAGGTTTACGAAAATGATATTAGTCGCATTAAGCCGGGACAAACGGCTTGGGTTATCAGCGAAAATAATAGTTTCAGCGGCGAATTGGAAGGTCGAGTGGGCAAAGTCGGCTATAAAATCGGCAAAAATGATGTGTTAGACGCGGATCCAGCGGCTGACATTGATGCACGGGTGGTGGAAGTCACGATTGTCTTAAGTCCCCAAGCGAGCCAGGAAGTTGCCCGGTTAAGTAATGCCAATGTGTTAGTTAAAATTGAGCCGAATTAAAATGAAAATTCCCCTCGCCTGGCACCAGCTATTTCACGAAAGAATGCGTCTTCTGGCGGCGATCGCCGGGATTGCTTTTGCGGATGTGTTGATTTTTATGCAGTTGGGCTTTAAAAACGCCCTGTTTGATAGCGCCATTCGGATTCCATCCAGTTTACAAGGGGATGTTTTTATTCTGAGTGATCAGACCGATACCTTTGTCAATCCCACGCCCTTTGCGGCCCGACGCCTCTACCAAGTGATGGGTAACGAAGCGGTCGCTAAAATCAGTAGCCTATATATTGACATTAATCTCTGGAAGAATCCTGAAACCCGTGATACCCGTCAAATTTACGTCATGGGCTTCAATCCTGTGTTCAATCCCATCGCGCTCGATGGCGTTGATGAAAATCTAGACATCCTCAAACAACCCGATGTCTTCATTTTTGACCGTAAATCCCGCTCGGAGTTTGGCCCCATCGAGGACTGGTTTACAGCGGGAAAGTCGATCAAAACGGAGGTGGGCAGTCGTCAAATCGAAATTGGCGGTTTGTTTACGTTAGGGTCTTCCTTCGGTGCGGATGGAACGTTAATTAGCAGCGATTTGAATTTTTTTCGCCTTTATCCTAACCGTCCCAAGGGCCTAATTGATGTGGGCATTATTCAGCTGCAACCGGGGGCAGATGCGGACCAGGTAGCGGCAACTATCCGGCAGCAATTATCCGCCGGAGATGTCCAAGTTTTTACCAAGGAAGAACTGGTTAATTATGAACTAACCTATTGGCAAACCCGCACCACCATTGGTTTTGTCTTTGGCTTGGGCACCGCCATGGGCTTTATCGTTGGCACAGTAATTGTGTACCAAATTCTTTATACTGACGTCTCGGACCACTTGCCCGAATACGCTACCCTGAAGGCGATCGGTTATGGCGATAACTATTTATTGATGGTAGTTTTCCAAGAAGCCCTATTGTTGGCCATCATTGGCTTTGTCCCGAGCTTTGGCTTAGGCTTGTTACTGTATTCAAATACGGCCAGAGCCACGGGGCTACCGCTCATTATGACGGCCAGCCGCGCCCTCACTGTTTTAACGATGACGGTGATGATGTGTTGTATTTCTGGGGCGATCGCCGTTGGTCGATTACGGGCCGCTGACCCCGCTGATATTTTTTAAGTTTCCTATTGCCATGTCCACTTTTCTTGAGCCGGCCCCCCTAACCACGCTGTCAACGTTAGACGAACCCATGGTTGCCATCCAGGGGGTTAACCACTTCTATGGCAAAGGTGATCTCCGCAAACAAATCTTGTTCGAGATTAATTTAACCTTGGCAAAAGGGGAAGTGGTCATTCTCAAAGGACCATCGGGATCCGGTAAAACTACCCTACTAACCTTAATGGGGGGCTTGCGTTCCGCCCAAACCGGCAGTCTCAAAGTCTTTGGTCAAGAATTGGTCGGGGCCAAAAAACAAGAACTCGTTAAAATTCGCCGTTATGTTGGTTATATCTTCCAAGCCCACAATTTGCTGGAATCCCTAACGGCGCGCCAAAACGTGCAAATGTCTGTGGAATTACACGGCCATATCCCTTCCCGGGAAGCGCAACAAAAGGCGATCGCCATGTTAGAAACGGTGGGTTTGGGAGATCATATTAATTATTATCCCCACAATTTATCCGGTGGACAAAAACAACGGGTGGCGATCGCCAGGGCCTTGGTGAGTCACCCCAAAATGATTTTGGCCGATGAACCCACTGCAGCGTTAGATAGTAAATCAGGCCATGATGTGGTGGAATTGATGCAAACCCTGGCCAGGGAACAGGGGTCAACCATCTTAATTGTGACCCACGACAATCGTATTTTAGATGTGGCAGATAGGATTATTGAGCTTGAAGACGGTCGTCTGTGTTGAGTCATGCTGTCAAAAACTGTTCATCCCTTTGTCACACCGTTGACACATCCCCCCCCTACATTAAGGAGTGTCAGCCCAAGCCGTTTTCCGCCTTGCTCCTCACCGGGCTGACTTTTTTTTCACCTTGGTACAGATTATGAAAGATTTGCCCCTTCGTTCCCCCCAAGAGAGACCCTCGAAAATTTCCCTGGCTTATTTAGGTCTAGTGCTGGTTGGGATGGGGATTGGCGCAGGAGGAACTTTTGTGTTGACCAACCCCCAATTATTTAACCGGTTAGCGCAAAATCCTGTCGTTGCCCCCCTGATCACGCCGGACAGTAACCCCTCCCAGTCAACCCAGCAAAGTGTTTTGATACCGAGGGAACCCAGTAATTTTGTTGTAGATGTCGTCCGAGCAACTGGCCCGGCCGTTGTGAGAATTAATGCCGCCAAAACTGTCAAACCCCGAACACCACCGATGTTTGATGACCCCTTCCTCCAACGATTTTTTGGATCTCAGATTCCCGTCACGCCCAAGGAACGTGTAGAACGGGGAACGGGCTCAGGCTTTATCGTGAGCGATGACGGTCAAATCTTTACCAATGCCCACGTGGTTGCTGGGGCTGATCAGGTGTCCGTCACCCTCAAGGATGGTCGCACCTTTGCCGGCAAGGTGCTCGGTTCGGATCCTTTAACGGATGTCGCTGTGATCAAAATAGATGCCGATAATTTACCCGTTGTCCAACTGGGTAATTCCGATCAATTACAAGTCGGGGAATGGGCGATCGCCATTGGCAACCCCTTGGGATTGGATAATACGGTTACCACGGGAATTCTCAGTGCCACTGGACGACGCAGTGCTGAAATTGGCGTCCCCGATAAACGGGTCGACTTTCTCCAAACCGATGCGGCAATTAATCCCGGTAACTCCGGGGGACCACTGCTCAATGCCGATGGTCAGGTCATCGGTATGAATACTGCCATTATTCAAAATGCCCAAGGCATTGGCTTTGCCATTCCCATTAATCAAGCCCAGGCGATCGCCCAGCAACTCACGACCACAGGCAAAGTCAACCATCCTTTCCTGGGGATTCAAATGGTGACAATAACACCGGAATTAAAGGCACAAATCCAACAACAAACCAATCTTGATATCCCGGCCGATCAGGGGGTCGCCATCCTGAACGTGGTTCCCAATTCCCCCGCCGCCCAGGGTAATCTGCAACCAGGGGACATCATCCAGAGCTTACAAGGGCAACCGATTGAATCTGCCGACCAGGTTCAAGATATTGTCAGTCAAACTGCCGTTGGGGAAGCGTTAAGCATGGATGTGTTACGCAATGGTAAAACGGAACGCCTCAGCGTTAAAGTGGGCATTCTCCCTACCCGTCCAGAATAGCCCCCCCACTGTGACGGTTAGTGTCGAGGAGTCTGTTTTCGCAGTCCCTTACCTAAGTAGGCTAACCCAAAGACCGTCAAGAGCATCATTGTGCCGTTGAAATGTTGGGTAGTGCCCCATA
>JBEAQB010000040.1:0-5072 GCA_041164125.1 Cyanobacteriota bacterium | reverse complement strand
AAGACCTCATAGGCCGCATTAATCAAAATAATTTTTTCATGACTTGCCTGTTGCGTCTGACTATCGGGGTGAAATTCTTTCGCCAAACGACGATAGGCCGTTTTTATCTCCTGTCCCGTGGCATGTTTAGGCAAATTTAAAATATCGTAATAATTCATAAATTTGACGGTAACGACCCTAAGGAACGAAAGCATACTCTTCTAGTTGACACAGAAATCGTACCCTTTTAAGTGATGTCGAAGGCGTACTCTTTTGGGTGACATCGAAGGCGTACTTTTGGGACGCTATCGCCATCTGGTCAGGAAATACCCCAAATATTTTCATTATCTTTCGATAGCATTTCAGCAGTTGCTTACTTCTCTGCTAACATGGTTGTAAATTGACCAAAGTCTATTTTCTCCTCAGTATTCATTGTATGTTAATTGGCTTACACTGATTAACGTCAAAAAATAGAGAAAAAGTAGTACTTTAGGTTCTGCATCGAGCCCACATCTTTACCTTTGCTTCCTAATGTCTATCAATGCCTATAAATTAACGACGACATTGACAGAAGATGGCACGTTAACGCTAAATGACATACCGTGTCCTGCTGGTACATCTGTAGAAGTTATTGTCTTAGTGATTCCCGAAGGGGACGTTGCTCAACATGATAACCAAAGTCAATCAGATGAGCCCTCCTCTGCCAAGGTTCAAGAATCAGGCGCAGATTATTTAAGCGCCATTGTCCAGACCATGACCGAATGGAACTCTGAAGCTGATAATTCTGCCTATCGCCACCTATGAATATTATCTACGAACAATTTGACATCGTTATTGTCCCAGTCCCATTTACGAACCGCAAATCCGATGTTCGTCGCCCTGCTTTGATTTTGTCCGATGCGTCGGCCTTTAACAATCGCGTTAACCATAGCATCATGGCGATGATTACCTCGGCGAAGAATGACCCTTGGCCATTAGATACTCCCATTGACGATACCCGTGCTGCTGGCCTATTCACGCCATCCGTTGTCAGGATGAAGCTTTTCACCTTAGAGCACAAATACGTTTTAGATTGTATTGGCTCTCTGTCAACCCAAGACAGGCTGATGGTGAAAAGTGCTTTCCCCCATCTTTTCAGACTGAATTAAGGGCCGCAAGGTTGCTCTGCCCGTAACTGTCCTTTGGTTCTCCATCTTGCTTGGGGAACCGCTTGGATTGGCTAGATATTTCTGGAACCCAGTAGATCATCTAGGATTTGATAGTCTGGCAGCTCTGTGTTGAGCAATTGCCCCTGTCTAATCATTTGGCGATCGCCTTGGGGGCGAGAAAACAGCTCGCTAAAGTAGCGGGCGTTAAAAATAATCAAATCCGCTGGGGTTGCGCCGAGCAATTGGCCAATTCCCTGCTCAGCGATCCCCATTAACTGGGCCGGTATTTTGTTCACCGTGGCACACCATTGTCCATAGGGGCGATCCAACTGGCCAATGCGAATGGCCTGGGTGAGTACTTCGTGACCATCGTGATCGCCGTAGGCAAAAAATGGATCGCGGCAATTGTCACTGGCGAAGGCGAGGGGAATACCGTGGGCTTGAATGTCATGAACTCGGGTGATGCCTCGCCAGGTGGGGTGCTGTTGTCGTCCCTGTAAGTACAGATTACTCATGGGTAGACTGACGATCGCCATGCCGGCCTGTTGGACCAAATTTAAGGTTTCCTTAACTTGCCCCGGGGATTGTTGATCCAAACTGCAACAATGACCGCAGATAATACGGCCCGTGAAACCGAATTTTAATGCGAGTGCTGCCACCTGATGTAAAACCTGGGAATTGCTATCACTGGTTTCGTCAAGGTGGAGATCTAGGTCCAATTGCCGTTCCTGGGCCAATGCAAACAATCGGGTTAATTGGGGGGTGAAATCAGACGACCCAAAGGCAAAGCCCCCCAAAACATGACCTTGTTCTGCCATGCGATCCGCTAACCTTTCACCGGCCGGGCCTAAGTAGTCATCCATTGGCACTAAACCCACCCCCTGTAAAATCAGGCGATCGCCCCATTCCTGACGCAACTGTTCAAAGACGGCAAAACTGACCTGTCCTTTTGGCCCCATTGCATCAATGTGGGTCCGGATTGCCCTTGTGCCGTGGGCATAGCTACACTGCAAGCCAAAACTCATACGCCGATAAACATCTTCTGGTTGAAAATACTGCTGTTGATCAGGTTGAACACGGTGGATCGCCCCTTGCAACGTGCCATCGGGATTAGGCGATCGTTCCCAGGTATGCCCCTTATCCAGATGGGTATGAAGATCCACAAAGCAGGGAAAAACGATACGCTTGGCTAGATCAATACGGGGGATTGTCAGAGGAAGCTGACTTGACGTTGTGGCGGGAATAATTTGAGCAAGCAGGCCGTCTTTAATTTCTAGATGACAACGGGCCAGCCCTTCTGGGGTAGTCGAAGCTAGATCTAAAGAGGCATCGGTCAAATAGGGGAGAATATGCGCATTTTCTAACCAGTAATGGTTTGTATTCGGTATGGCTGGGGCATGGGGCATGGAGATTTCAGCGTGACAGGGCGTTGAGAGGGTAATCAATCGGACTGGCAAAATCTGCCAGACTGATATAATCAGCCTAATATTTTTCAGGGAGAAGAAGGGGTAGCCGTGAGTAGTGAACGAGCCTATTGGTTAGCCTGGAGCCAAATTAAAGGGGTTGGCCCCGTCCTTCTGAAACGCATTGCTCAACAGTTTGAATGTTTGGAAAATGCCTGGAAAGCAACGGCGATCGCCCTAGGGGAAGTGGAGGGCTTAGGGGGGAAGATGATTCATCAAATCCTCGCCCAACGCCAGACCATTGATCCCGTCGTTTTCCTGGAGCAACATCAACACGACAACCCTAACTTCTGGACGCCCGCGGATCCTGACTATCCCCGCCTATTGTGGGAAATCCCCAGTCCACCCCCGGTTTTGTACTATCTCGGTCAGGTGAACGCCGCAGAAAATCAAGGACATACGCCGGGGATTGGTATCGTTGGCACCCGTTATCCCACTGAACATGGTGGCCGCTGGACACGTAAGATCAGTCAAACCCTTGCCCAGAGACAGTTTACAGTGATCTCTGGTTTGGCGGCAGGGATTGATGCCACTGCCCACAGTAGTTGTTTGCGTGCCCAAGGCAGAACGATCGCCGTCCTCGGTACCGGTTTGGATTTAGTTTATCCCCCTCAAAATAGGGCGTTGTTTGAACAAATTGTGGCCAACGGTCTGATCCTGAGTGAATATGCAGTGGGCACCAAGCCAGATCGGGGGAATTTCCCCGCCCGCAACCGCATTATTGCAGGGTTAAGTCGTGCCATTTTGGTGATGGAAGCCCCCCTCAAGTCTGGGGCCCTGATTACCGCCAAATATGCCAACGACTTTAATCGCGACGTTTTCACATTGCCCAATTCCCCTGATGTCAGAGAAGCCCAGGGCTGTTTAAACTTAATCCATCGGGGCGCCGAGTTGATCCTGTCGGAACGGCAATTACTAGAAAGCTTAGGGGCAATTCCTCCCTTGGACCCGACCGAACAACTGTCCTTGCTCCCGTCTGCAAACCTGACCGCTTCCCCCTCTCCCCCGGCCAATCCCCCGCCGGCCAACCTCGATCCAACCCTCTCGAAACTGTTAGCGGCGATCGCCCCTGAATCCATGTCATTAGATCAAATTGTGCTTGCCAGTGGTCTGGAAACGGGACAAGTTTCAGCCGGATTATTACAACTCGAACTATTGGGGTTAGTGAGCCAACAACCAGGAATGCGCTATCAAAGACGGTGAGGCTCCTATCGGCGCTGAATCAAGGCTTACAGCGCCGGACTTGTTGATCGCCGCTCCCCTCAAACGTTAACTGCAGTTGATATCTAGTGCGGTTGATAGGGACTCAATCCTTGCTTGGTCAGGTTGCATGACTTATGATTTTTAAGAAGCGCTTTTCGTTTCCCATCCTCATCAAATGGCGGTTAATTAGGGTATGACCAAGATCGAAACCAGAACCGAACCCATGGTACTGAACATGGGGCCCCATCATCCCTCTATGCACGGGGTACTTAGGCTGATTGTTACCCTTGACGGTGAAGATGTGGTGGATTGTGAACCGGTCATTGGTTACTTGCACCGGGGCATGGAAAAAATTGCCGAAAGCCGTACTAACATCATGTATGTCCCCTATGTGAGTCGGTGGGACTACGCGGCCGGCATGTTCAATGAAGCCATTACCGTCAACGCCCCCGAAAAACTCGCGGATATCGAAGTCCCCAAGCGAGCACAATATATCCGGGTTATCATGCTGGAGCTGAATCGCATCGCCAATCACCTCCTCTGGCTCGGCCCATTTATGGCGGACGTCGGTGCCCAAACGCCCTTCTTTTACATTTTCCGAGAACGGGAAATGATCTACGATCTTTGGGAAGCCGCCTCCGGGATGCGTTTGATTAATAACAATTACTTCCGCATTGGTGGTGTGGCGGTGGACTTACCCTATGGCTGGATTGAGAAATGCGCAGATTTCTGCGATTATTTCCTGCCGAAAGTTGACGAATATGAAAAATTAATCACGAACAATCCTATTTTTCGTCGTCGGGTAGAGGGCGTTGGCACCATTAGTCGCGATGAAGCCATCAATTGGGGACTGTCTGGCCCGATGTTGAGGGGGTCTGGCGTGAAATGGGATTTACGCAAAGTTGATCATTACGAATGTTACGACGACTTTGATTGGGATGTGCAATATGAAACGGCTGGGGATTGCTTCGCCCGTTACTTAGTTCGGATTCGGGAAATGCGTGAATCCATTAAAATTATTCGTCAGGCTCTGGCGGGCATTCCCGGCGGCCCCTACGAAAATCTAGAAGCCAAACGCTTACAGGAAGGGAAAAAATCTGAATGGAATGGGTTTCAATACCAATACATTGCCAAAAAAGTTGCCCCCACGTTTAAAATTCCCGCCGGGGAACACTATGTCCGTTTAGAAAGTGGCAAAGGGGAGCTGGGCATTTTCATTCAAGGGAATGATGATGTTTTCCCCTGGCGCTGGAAGATTCGCTCGGCAGATTTTAATAAC
>JBEAQB010000039.1:0-5612 GCA_041164125.1 Cyanobacteriota bacterium | reverse complement strand
TTTTACTATTTATAATGGCGGCCCTGCTTATGGTAGTACTTACTTGACGTTTAACCTGAACCAAGGTCAACGGCAGGGCAAACCCTTAGTAGATCCTGTTAAATCCCGCTGGTTTAATGACGTGAACTTCCGCCAGGCGATCGCCTATGGCATTGATCGCCAACGTATGATTAATAATATTTACCGGGGATTAGGGGAGGCACAAAATTCCTTTGTTTCGGTGCAATCGCCTTTTTATGACCCTGACGTTAAGGCGTATGATTACGATCCGGAAAAAGCCAAACAGTTACTACAAACAGCCGGCTTTCGTTACGATGACCAACAGCAATTATTAGACCAGACCGGCGCTAAGGTGCGCTTTACCTTAAATACTAATGCCGGGAATAAGATTCGCGAAGCCCTAGGCACCCAAATCCAAGAAGACCTAGGTAAGTTGGGCATGCAAGTGGATTTCAGCCCCATCAGCTTTAACGTCTTGGTAGATAAGCTGGACAATAGTTTACAGTGGGACGCCATTATTTTAGGGTTGACCGGTGGCAATGACCCCCATGCCCCAAACATTTGGTACACCGACGGTAATTTACACATGTTCAACCAAGAACCGTCAGCGGGATCCCAACCGCTAACGGGGCGAACTGTGGCCCCTTGGGAACAAGCCATTGCCGACTTGGCCCAACAGGGTTCCCAAGCCATTGCATTTGAGCAACGGCGTCAAATCTATGACCAAATGCAAGGGTTGGTGCAGGATTATTTGCCCTTTATTTATTTAGTTAATCCCTATTCGCTAGCCGCGGTGCGAAACCGGTTTTGTGGCATTGAATATTCAGCGTTGGGGGGAGCGTTTTGGAATTTAGAATCGATTCAATTCTGTGATCAACCCCAGACAAAAAAATCCTCCTAACAAGAAGGAGGAAACGGGGTTAGTTTTTGCTTGGGAGGCATAAGGGGAAGGCGGGCCCTTTTCAGCCAACGTCATCCCCCCGCCAAGAAAGGCCCGCTTTGTTCCCCTAGCCCTTCGCTGTGCCAGCGGCGGCGGCAACCTCAGCGGCAAAGTCCGTCGCTTCTTTTTCGATCCCTTCACCCAGGTTAAACCGGATAAAGCGACGAATTTGGATATTTTCCCCCAATTCGGCGATCGCCTGTTTAACCAACTCTTCAATGGTTAAATTTTGATCTTTGATATAAGGTTGATTCAACAAGGACATTTCCTTGAGGCGTTTTTCGATACGACCTTGCACAATTTTTTCCTTGATATTTTCAGGTTTTTTCCCGAGGTCATCCCGTCCCATTTCAATTTCTTTTTCTTTGGCGGTAATACTGTCGGGGATATCGCTAATGCTGACATATTCCACATTAGGACAAGCGGCAATCTGCATCGCGACATCATTAACCAGATCCTTGAAGCGATCGCCCCGGGCCACAAAATCTGTTTCACAATTAACTTCCACCAACACTCCAATGCGTCCACCAAAGTGAATGTAGCTGTGAACTAATCCCTCCGCAGCGGTCCGTCCAGATTTTTTGTCCGCAGACGCAATCCCTTTTTGTCTGAGCCATTCGATGGATTTGTCGAGATTCCCCTCATTTTCCTTGAGGGCTTTTTTGCAATCCATCATCCCCGCGCCAGTTTTTTCGCGCAGTGCCTTCACAAGTTGAGCGGTAATTTCTGCCATGGTTATTGTTCCTAATCAGTAGTTTTTATCATTACATAGGGACTGAACGGGCATCGGTAAAACGTAACCCAGAATACCGGCAAGACAGTTTTCCCGCAGCCCAAACTATCAAGTTCCCTGTTAACTATTAGCAACGACGTCTTCGGGGACTGCCGCTATCGTTGCCTGGGTTGCTGCGCCTTCGCTTGCTGATTCCGGGCTATCAACGGCAGCGCTTGCCGCCGTCACTTCCGTTTCATCCACTTCTGCGCCGATGTCCAATGCGTCATCAAACTCTTCATAGTCATCGCTAGTGTCGGGTTGACCATGACGACCTTCATAAATAGCGTCGGCTAGTTTACCCACAATTAACTTGATGGAGCGGATGGCGTCATCGTTGGCGGGAATGGGAATGTCAACGACGTCAGGATCACAATTGGTATCTAATAAAGCAATGATAGGGATGCCTAGTTTTTGGCACTCATGGATAGCGTTATGCTCCCGGCGCTGGTCAACAATGACGACGACGTCAGGCAGTTTGCGCATATTTTTGATGCCACCGAGGTATTTCTGCAATTTACCTAATTCTCGGCGGAGCATTGAGCCTTCTTTTTTGGGGCGACGCTCAATAGCACCACTAGTTTCCAGAGACTCTAGTTCCTTGAGACGTTCGACTCGGTTGCGGATTGTTTCCCAGTTGGTGAGCATCCCCCCCAACCAACGTTGATTGACAAAATGGGCGCCACATCGCTGCGCTTCTTGGGAAATAATACCGGCGGCTTGACGCTTGGTGCCAACAAACAGGAATTTTTTGCCCTTGGCGGTGGCTGTCCGCACATAGTCGTAGGCGTCTTCCATTAATTGGGCAGTCTGGACAAGATCAATGATATGTACACCATTACGGGCCGTGTAGATATATTGATCCATGCGGGGATTCCAACGGCGGGTTTGGTGGCCGAAGTGAACACCAGACTCTAGCAATTCAGCGAGAGAAACAACAGGCATTTTAATTTTCTCCTATTCGGGTTTATCCTCCATCCAAGGGAATTTCCTGCGCAGAAACACCCGAAAGCTTGGATGTGTGAATTTTGACAACCTTCCTAGTATAACAGGCGATCGCCGTTTTTCCGTCTGATAGATTAACCAGTGAGTACCGTCGGCATCCAGGGTACAGGAGTTGAACCTGTCTAGGGCGAATTATGAGTTCGCTGCCTCAACCGCTCGGCCAACCCTGGGCTAGATTTTTCAAGATCCTATCATAAACCCCGACGGCGGTTGGTCGCAAAACGACACCCCAGCAACAGGCGAAAAAATTACAGGGAGGCAACCACCGGGGGATGATCCTGGGCGGCTTGTAGGGCTGCGTATAAACGGTTTAATGCCCCTAAATACGCCCGGGCCGAAGCCACGATGATGTCGGTATTAGCCGCATAACCAGTGTAAATAACCCCTTGATGACGTAGACGCACACTCACTTTGCCGAGAGCGTCGATGCCTTCGGTGACGGAGGTAACGGAATATTCCAACAGTTCATTGGGTAAATCAACAATCTGATTAATGGCTTTATAAACTGCATCCACGGGGCCGGTGCCGGTTGCCACATCGGTCTTTTCTTGCCCGTCTGGGATACGGATCGTCAGGGTGGCAGTGGGGCAGGCGGGATCTCCACAGGACACTTGCACCCGTTCGAGACGGAATAGTTCAGGGGGTTGGCGAATTTCGTCATTGACGATCGCCTCTAAATCCCAATCAGTAATTTCCTTGCGTTTGTCAGCGACGTCTTTGAAACGCAGAAAAGCATTGTTTAATTCCGTTTCACTCAGTTCAAAACCCAACTCTTTTAAGCGGGTTCGGAAGGCATTGCGCCCAGACAGCTTACCCAAGACAATTTGATTGTTAGTGAGTCCAATGGACTCCGCGTCCATGATTTCGTAGGTGAGCTTATTTTTGAGCACCCCATCTTGATGAATCCCTGATTCGTGGGCAAAGGCATTAGCCCCAACGATCGCCTTATTGGGTTGCACCATCATCCCGGTTAAATCGGAGACAAGACGAGAGGTGGAATAAATATGTTTGGTGTCGATATTGGTTAAGGGTTGTGTGGAGTCAGCGGGGCGCCCTAAGAAGGGATTGAAATAGCTCCGACGCACATGGAGGGCCATGACCAATTCCTCGAGGGCCGCATTACCCGCCCGTTCGCCGATGCCATTGATAGTACATTCTAGTTGCCGCGCCCCGTTTTTAACGGCTTCAAGGAAGTTAGCCACCGCTAACCCTAAATCGTTGTGACCATGGACGGAAATAATCGCTTGATCACTGTTGGGCACATTATCCTTAATGCCTTTAATTAACGCGCCATACTCCGAGGGGGTTGTGTAACCCACCGTATCAGGAATATTAATGGTGGTGGCACCGGCGGCGATCGCCGCTTCTAGCACTTGATATAAAAACTCAGGATCACTGCGCCCAGCGTCCTCGGGGGAAAATTCAATATCATCCACCAGGGACTTAGCATAACTGACCATTTCCGGTACGATCGCCAGTACTTCGGCACGAGTCTTTTTGAGTTTATGTTGAAGGTGAATATCAGAGGTCGCTAAAAAGGTGTGAATACGATGCTTGGCAGCGGGTTTCAACGCTTCCGCTGCGGTTTTAATATCCTTTTGGGTGGCACGGGCTAGACCACAAATAATGGGGCCGGTTTCCGTGCCCACAGTCCGGGCAATTTTTTGCACCGCTTCAAAATCCCCAGGACTCGCGAAGGGAAACCCCGCTTCAATAATATCTACCCCAAGGCGGGAAAGGGCACGGGCGATCGACAGTTTTTCCTCTACGGTGAGGGTGGCGCCGGGGGATTGTTCCCCATCCCGCAGCGTGGTGTCAAAAATTAAAATGCGATCAGCCGAGTTACCCATATTAGTCGCGCCCTTTCAGTCGCAGAAAAAGAGTCAATATTCGACAATTATATCCCAGTCAACAAGAGAGGAACACAATCGTTAGACCCTGGTTTCTGGCTCACTCCCTAGACGGCGATCGCCCTATTCATCTGCTTAAGCCGACTAGCCCACTCACTACTTAAGCGCTCCCTAGCGTCACCGGCTGCAAGTCCATGATTAAATCATTGAAATCCCGATCGCCAAAGAGACCGGCATCCTCAAAGGCAAACAGGGACGATCCCAAGGGCGCACTGGCAATGGTTCCCTGATTGGCTGCGGCAATGGTAAAGCCGACATACTCACTCGAGGGGGGCGCAGAGGGGGCTTGCAACAGGGCTAAGGCTTCGTCCACCGGGCGATCGGGGGTGATAAAAGCCGCATAATAGGCATTTTCGGCTAATCCAGTCAGGGATTGGGGGATATATTCTCCCTTTTCGGGTAATCCCTGCCCCGTAAAACCATCAACCCCCTGGGATAGGGCCCGTTCTAGGGCCTTGGCGGCATAGGTGGGGCCCCCTGGGGCAATGCCATCAATCAACCCCGTCAAATTATCAACACGAAAGAGACCATACCCCGATTCATAATCCCCGAGGCGGGCAACCTTCCATTGATAGTCCGTGGATTCGGTGACAAAGACTTGCCCCCCGGCCGGCGCTAAACTGGCCTCTAGGCGATCGCCAGTGGGATCGAACACGAAAGTATTTTCAGCACCGGGCACAAATTCAAAGGCATTGTCCCCCACCGATGTATAGAGACTGCCATCGGGTAATACCAGGGCCACCCCCACGTTGTTGCCCAAAAAAGCTAGCCCAGCGTCCGTCAGTTGCGTGTTACCGAAGTAGCGGGATTCAGTTTCCCGAAAGGCTTCGCCGTCCGCAAATGCATTCAAGGCCCGTTCCGCCGTGAGGCTGAGGGCATCGGTGGGGGCCGTCGCATAGGCGAGGGATTGGAATTGGGACAGTACCGTTTCTTGATAAGCGGGATCCCCCGGTTGCACAGACCCAATGGAACCATCGGCATTGGT
>JBEAQB010000038.1:0-4604 GCA_041164125.1 Cyanobacteriota bacterium | reverse complement strand
CACAGGGGAACAAAAGTAATCCAGACCAACCAATAAAAACGAAACGATCACGCTTTAACCAGTCATCGAGGGCGTCAAACCATCCTCTTTCGACTGGGGCGCGTCCGACTGCGATAGTCATGGCGCAAATCTCCAAAATAATAATTACATAAAGAAAAGATTAATTCCCGATCGCCTACATCACGGTTTGTTCCAGGGGAGCAGCCAAAAATGAGAAGAAACTGGGAAATCTTAATTTTTCTTAACTGTAACAATTGTAAAGGAAAGTTAACCGGGATGCCACCTCAATACTTAATAAAATGTGAAATTTGACAGGAGCGGTAGCCTCAGCGTCAGGCAGCGCTAGCGGTTGCCAGCCCTTAGAGGGGCCCAGGTATGTCATCCTCAGCAGGTCATCCGCCCAGCAATGAACCGTCGATGCAGCCCTTGGCTACAGTTCACCGCGAATTTCTTCAACCACACCATCGCGGAGGACTAATTCCACATTCATTTTTTGGACGAGGTTATCACCGGCTTGAATTCTAAAAAAGCTTTCCATCTGTCCTTGAATGACTTCCTGGTTAAGTTCTAATAATTGAACTTGTTGCATTTGTTGTAATGCTTGGTTTTTTTGCTCTAAAATCTCGCTCTTTTTTTGGTTGACTTGGATTTGAATGTTGTCAATTTGCTGGCTCGCCTGGGGGGGGAGGGGGACGATACTTTGCTTTTGAATTTCGGCGATCGCCCGTTGCCCCTGGGCCTCAAGTTGTTGAACTTGACCATCCATCTGGCTGACTTGAGCCTGGAGTTGTTGCTGCATCTCCTCTTTCCAACGGGGGGTTACAATCACTTTGAGGGAGACGGGGCGCTTGAGTAGCAGGGTGCTATTGGTATCATCCATAAAAATTTTCCTGAGTGAGTTGACTGAAAGGGCAACCCTAAGAATATCTTTCTCTTGCGGAGAATCCAACCATTGTTCACCCTTTTCTTGGCTTCAAACAGAAACCGATAGAAACCTAGGGGCGACGCAGGGGGGCAAAGCGAGGATCAATGATTTTTTGGCCAATACCTGGAAATCGAATCGCTAAATTCGCCTTACGGCCGGTTCCGAGGATATGGGTCACCGTCCCTTCCCCAAAATTGGCATGAATAACCCGATCACCAATATCCCAAGTTAACTCAGTGGCCGCACTAGGCTTAGGCAGTTTAGCCCGTTGTTTTTGGGCAATGGAGGAGGATTTTTGGGCGGACTGCCCCGAGTCTTGAGCACGAATTCCCCGACCGGTATAGGCATCACTCAACAAGTCTGGCGGTAGCTCCTGTAAAAACTGCGACGGAATCTTGGTTTCCCGCGACCCCCACACAAACCGTTCCCGGGCATGGGTTAAAAATAGATTTTCCTGGGCCCGGGTGATGCCCACATAACAAAGCCGCCGTTCTTCCTCTAGATCCAGCGGATCATTCAAGCTGCGGGCATGGGGACAGGTGCCTTGCTCCAACCCGACCAGGAACACCACCGGAAACTCTAACCCTTTAGCCGCATGGAGGGTCATCAGGGCAACCTGATCTTCATCCGCTTGCAACTCATCTAAATCGGAAGACAAAGAGGCACTGGCTAAAAATTCCACTAGGCTGGGATCTTCGCTTTCCGCTTCAAATTGACGGATGGCGTTATCAAGCTCGGCGAGGTTGGCCAAACGATTATCCGCGTCTTCGGTCCCTTTTTGTTTTAAATCATCCACATAACCCGATTGTTCCAGGACCAAATTCAGCATGCTAGACGCTGGTAATTCGCCGATTTGACGTTGGAGGGTTTGGAGGAGGTTGGCAAATTGTAGGGCTTTCTTACTGGCGCGACCGGCTAAGGTCTGCACAGAGGTTTCATCGGTGAGAATTTCCCAGAGGGGAATCTCTAATTCTTTGGAGGCATTGATTAAACTCTCAATGGTGGATTTACCAATGCCCCGGCGAGGAGTATTAATAATGCGCAATAAACTGACCGTATCCGCTGGATTAACTAAGACTCGCAAATAGGCGATCGCATCTTTGATTTCCTGGCGGTCATAAAATTTAAAGCCCCCTACAATACTGTAGGGAATCCGGAAACTGAGTAACCGTTCTTCAAAGGCGCGGGATTGGGCATTGGTACGGTATAAAATGGCAAAATTGCCAAAGTTTAATTCCGGATTGGCCTGTTTGAGGTCTAAAATTTTATCGATCACAAAGCGGGACTCATCCCGTTCATCATCGGCTTGAAATAAAATAATGTCGTCGCCGCCCGTTCGGGTCGGTTTAAGGACTTTATCAATGCGTTGACTGTTATTTTCAATTAAGCAATTGGCCGCCTGTAAGATAGTCTCTCGGGAGCGATAATTCTCTTCTAACTTCACCATCGTCTCGGTTTGGGCATCCGGTAGGCGATCGCCAAAATCCGCTTGGAAGTTGAGCAGAATGGTAAAGTCCGCCATGCGAAAACTATAGATGGACTGGTCTGCATCCCCCACCACAAAGGTGGATCGCCCCTGCCAATTCCATTCTGACTGTCGCTCTTCACCATTGGTACTTAACAGCCGAATCAGATCATACTGAATACGATTAGTGTCTTGATATTCATCAACCAGAATATGGGTAAACTTACGATGCCAATAACCTAAAATCGATTCATTTTGTTGAAATAGCCGGGTGGGGATCAAGATTAAATCATCAAAGTCGAGGGCGTTATTGGCAGCCAATTGCCCCTGATAAGCCTGGTAAACTTCGGCAATGACTCGACCTTTGTAACTGGGATTCTCCTTTAAAAAGGTGTGCGGGGAATGGCCTAAATTCTTGGCATTACTAATCTTGTAGCGGATGGTACGGGGGTTAAACTGTTTTTCATCGAGATCCATGTCCTTAGTAATAATCGTTTTAATTACGCTCTGGACATCACTTTCATCAAAAATCGAGAACTGCTTCGTCCAAGTTCGTCCCTGTTCATCCCGATACTTATCAATGTCATAGCGCAAAATGCGGGAACACAAACTATGGAAGGTTCCAATCCAAAGGGGTTTGGTGATCTTTTTATAAACCTTAGAGGTCAATTGCTTTTGCTCGTATTCCCCTAACACCTCAAACCGCTGCCCAAATTCCTGCTGTGCCCATAGTTGAGCGAAAATAGTTTCTAAGCGCGCCTTCATTTCCTTGGCTGCTTTATTGGTGAATGTTACCGCCAAAATATTATCGGGATCAATACCATGGTGACGAATCAAATGGGCAATACGATAGGTCAAGGCTCGGGTTTTGCCAGATCCCGCCCCGGCTACTACCAATAATGGTCCACAAAAATGTTCCACTGCCCGACGCTGAGAGGGATTGAGATGGGCTAGGTAGTCAGATGAAACACTCATAAACACGCAAAAGATATCAGTAAAGTTTGTCGGTCAACGCTCTCAAGCTCTAGCCTAAAACGAAAAGGGTTCTGTCACCACCATAGAAGCGATGATCAACGTTGCGAAACGTAACAAGATCGGAACTCCCTACCCACTCCGTCGTCCGCCCCTGACTTCTGCTTGTACAATTAAAGAGAGCGGAGACGCAAGTTTCCGTTCACTCCTCACACCACACTCCGCCTGGATGATGTTCGGGCGGTTTCTTCCTATCACTGGATGGAACCGACAAAGTACCTTCCAAGCAGTGTTTAAACTATTTTCCCGCAAAGTATCCCTATGGATTGGTTTGTCATTGTCCTAACCAGTTTTTTGACCTTCGTTTCTCCTGTTAATTTAATTGGCGATCGCCTGATTGCAGACCAAATTCGCAGTCGTGTTTACAAGGTCGAAGATTTGTCGGTCAGGGTTGACAATTCCCCGAGTTTTCAGGCGGTGCGAGGCAAAATTGAGCGAGTCCGGATCGCCAGTCGGGGGCTAGAGATTGTGCCTGACCTCCGGGTAGATCAGGTTCAAATAGAAACTGACCCAATCGATCTACGATGGCAGTCTTTATCCGGGTCAAGTCTATCGCAGTTACGTCAGTCCCTGCGTAAACCCCTGCAAGGGGCGATCGCCGTGGTGCTAACCGAGGGGGATCTCAATCGTGCCTTGACAGATCCCCAGGTGAAAGCCCGTTTAGAAACCCTATTAAATCGTCTCATTCCTCCCGATGCTCCCCGGTTTCAGATTAATGCCATCACGGTGGATTTATTAGCGGGTAATCGTTTCAGGCTGGACGTTAATTTACAACAGGGGTTAAACCCCAATCAAGAGTCAAACGCCCTAGCGATTGCCATTGAGACCGGTTTACAAATTGACAATGGCGATCGCCTAACGTTACTCGATCCAGTCGTGATGTTAAATGGGCGTAAAATTTCTAGCCGAGTTGTTAACAGTATTAGTGGGAGTATCGCGAACAAACTCAGTCTAAACAGCCTGGAACGGTGGGGGATTACGACCCGGGTATTACGTTATGCCATTGCTGCAGAACAAGCGGAGGTGAGTGTTTTTGCCCGTGTCGACCCTAGCGCCTCTCCCGATAATCCATAGGAGAAATCATAAAACCCCCTTAGAACTGGGAATACTGTTGGCACGACGGGGATCAGCCTCGATCGCCATGCGGAGGGCACGGGCAAACGCTTTAAAAGTAGCTTCGAT
>JBEAQB010000037.1:0-2647 GCA_041164125.1 Cyanobacteriota bacterium | reverse complement strand
GCGATACTGCCTGTGGAGGGAGTGTAAGACAACCTGGCAAGATTTCGGTCTTGTTAGATGCTATTCCCGTTGAATCAGGAAGCCCCATCCTCGCCAACGGCAGGGTCGGGTAGTTCACCGTGACCAGTGTACCGCTTTCTTACGGCCCTTCCGGGAATCTCGCTATTTTCCATTGCCGACGAACGTTAACGGAGGTGTTATCCTAGGATCTCTATGGCTAAGGAAAAAGAAAGGATTAAAATTCTCAGTGACAACCGTCAGGCCCGCTTCCTGTATGAAATTTTAGAGACATACGAAGTCGGTATCGAACTCAAGGGGACGGAAGTCAAATCAGTACGGGCCGGCAAAGTGAATTTGCGGGATGGGTTTGCCATGCTGCGGGAGGGTGAAGTTTGGCTGATGAATGTTCATATTTCGCCCTACGAGAAAAGTAGCCAGTTTTTTAACCACGACCCCCGCCGTAATCGTCGTCTGTTGATGCACAACTGGGAAATTCGCAAACTCATTGGCCAAGTGGAGCAAAAAGGTCTGACCTTGGTCCCCCTAAAAATGTACCTCAAAGGCAGTTGGGTCAAGCTGACGCTGGGTTTAGGCAAAGGGAAAAAGCTTCATGATAAACGGGAGACCCTGAAACGTCGTCAGGATGACCGGGACATCGCTCGGGCGCTGAAGCGCTTTTAAGACCATGGCATCAAAGGCGAACGGGTGAATTAATTGATCAACGAGTCCGCTACCCTTGCTCAGGAAATGCCCATGGCATAATAGAAGACTGTCCAGTCACGCTAATATTCCATGCCTGTTCCCGTCTCCACCCTGATCAATACCGATATTCACAAACCGGCCCGCTACCTGGGGAATGAAATTGGTGCCGTGCATAAGGATTGGGATAGCGCCACAGTGCGTTGGGTGCTGACCTACCCGGAGGTCTACGAAGTGGGGGCATCAAACTTGGGGCATATCCTGCTCTATAACATCCTCAATGCCCAACCCCGGCAACTGTGCGATCGCACTTATTTACCGGCAGCAGACTTGGCAACCAAGTTACAAGCAACGGATACCCCCTTGTTTGCCCTGGAATCCAAACGGTTACTGCCAGAATTTGACATTTTAGGCTTTAGTCTCAGCTATGAGTTGGGAGCGACCAACATTTTAGCGATGCTGCAACTGGCACAAATTCCCCTCACCTGGCAAGAACGGGAGCAAGGTGATTATCCCCTGATTTTTGCGGGGGGACAAACGGCCACCTCCAATCCGGAACCCTACGCAGCGTTTTTTGACTTTATTGCTATGGGAGATGGGGAAGAACTGTTACCAGAAATTGGCTTAGTCATCGAAGAAGGAAAACATCGAGGCATCAGCAAGGTCGAACTGTTACGTGACTTAGCCCAAGTGCCAGGGGTCTATGTCCCACGATTTTACGATATGGCTGCGGATGGATCAGTTCATCCTAATTGTCCCGAGGTCCCCAAGCGAGTTTTACGACGGGTAGCAACCCCTATTCCAGCCTACTCCATCGGTTTAGTCCCTTATGTGGAAACAGTTCATGACCGCCTGACGGTGGAAATTCGGCGCGGCTGCACCCGGGGATGTCGGTTTTGCCAACCGGGTATGCTGACTCGACCCGCACGGGACGTGGCGCCAGCAACGGTGATTGATGCGATTGAGACGGGTATTCGCCAGACGGGCTATAACGAATTTTCCTTACTTTCCCTTAGTTGCTCCGACTACTTGGCCTTGCCAGCCGTGGGGTTAGAGGTGCGAAATCGCTTAAAAAATGACAACATTTCCCTCTCGTTGCCCAGTCAGCGGGTGGATCGCTTTGATGAAAATATTGCCAACATTGTTGGTGGGACGCGCACATCGGGGTTAACCTTTGCGCCCGAAGCCGGAACCCAACGGCTGCGGGATGTGATTAATAAGGGACTCACCAATGAGGAATTGTTACGGGGAATCAAAACGGCGGTGGAGCATGGCTGGGATAAGGTGAAGCTCTATTTCATGATTGGCTTGCCCGGGGAAACGGATGTTGATGTGTTAGGCATTGTGGAGACGGTACAGTGGTTGCGTCAAGCCTGTCGCATGCACAAACGACGGCCGCTGGAGTTTAACCTCACCATTTCCAACTTCACCCCCAAGCCCCATACCCCCTTTCAATGGCATTCAGTGTCGACGTCTGAGTTTCGCCGTAAACAGGCGTTATTGCGAGAGGCTTTCAAAGGGATGCGGGGGGTAAAGGTAAATTATACTGATGTCCGTATTTCGGCGATGGAAGATTTTGTGGGTCGAGGCGATCGCCGTTTAGGATCCGTCGTACGACGGGCTTGGGAATTGGGGGCCGGCATGGATGCTTGGTGGGAAAATCAAGATCAGGCCTTTGCTGCTTGGACCCAGGCGATCGCCGAAGCAGGATTAACCTGGAAATATCGACAGGTAGATGAGGGGGAATGGAATATCTTTGATGATCAGAAGCGGGATGACAGACTTTATGATGCGCCATTACCCTGGGATCATCTTGATACCGGCATCGAGAAAACCTGGCTCAAGGAAGATTTATTTAACGCGTTAGCAGCTGCAACCGTGCCTGACTGTTCCTTCGATGGCTGTTCCCACTGCGGTGTGTGCGGGGTAGATTTCGGTCATAACATTG
>JBEAQB010000036.1:0-3987 GCA_041164125.1 Cyanobacteriota bacterium | reverse complement strand
GGGCCAGCGACGGTGGGGGAATCCGCTTGCGTTGGTTCCCGGAGTACGATTTTTCAGCAGGAGATAGACGCTCAAGCATTGATTCCCTCTGGGGAATTATTGATGGTTCCCTCCACAACGGCTTCTCGCCAGCCATTGACTACTGCATCGGTTGCGCCGTCCCCAGACAAAGCCGATATTCATCCCATTCCGTCTCCTTGGGATAGTGGTGACGCGTCAACGGAACCACCGTCGAGCGCCCCCATGAGCAAAGATAATCCCCCCTCTCATCCCCCCTCAACAACAGTTACATCAGCCCAGACTGTGACGCCATCAGATGAGGCAGAGGTTCTCCCCCAGGAGCCTAAAACGGCTGAGACCTCCGGGCCGGCTGGTCCTAAAACCCCTGTGGTGGGTCAAGTTTACATTAGTCAGTTATTGTTAACGCTCTTTCCTGAACGCAGATATTTTCAGTAGCCCAGGGCAGTGTGCAAAAGCAGCCCTGCTATTGAACTTTGAAGGAGGTCGGGGGGCTATTGGTCCCGCGCTCTACCCACTACCCACTAGGGTGAGCGCCAAGAGGATGTCACAAATCTAAACTGAGCTGCAAAAATGGTTGGGCTTGGTTCGTCGTTGGAACTTCTCCCCGTAATTTTTGCCAGTAGTCCGCCATCCATCGTTCTGAGCTACCCGGTAATTGGCGATCGCGTTGGAGCCAGGCTTGGAAAATTTGCCCTCGTTCATCCTGGGGACGTGTGATTTGATAAATTCGCACTCGTTTTTTATTAACCGTTTTCGACTTAACAAGACCTAAACCGAAACCAAGTTTATCGAGAAAACGCCGCAAAACGGTGATTGGACTGGCATTTTTCGCTAGGCCAATCCCCACAATAGTTTTGATATCACCACGGTTGGCGATCGCCAACTTTGCCAGGGCAACCAAGTCAGGATCAAGGGGACAAAGTTCCCGTTGGGGATTGTTGAGTAAAATGGGGATGCCGATAATATCATAGGTGCCAATCACTGCCCCCCATTGAGAGCCGTTAAAGTCGGGTAAAAACAGACTACCTTGCCCTTGGTTAAGCAATAACCGGGCGATTTTGCTATCCCGATCAGCGAGGAAAGGGCGACCGACCGTGAGGAAATAATGTAAGCGCAGTTTTTGATACCAACCTTGGTCATCCTTTTGCACCAATTCGGGGGTGACAGCAATCCCGTATCGTTCGGCCAATTCATACCGACGAATTTGCTGGCGTTCTTGGCTATTTTTAACTAATCGCTTTTTCAGGCATTGATATTGCCTTTCATCTAAGGGGGAACAAGCGGCGATCGCCTGACAATCAGCCCAATAATTTTGCTCCCGCACCGCTTCAATGGCTTCCCGTAGGGGCTGGGGGGGGACGGTGCTAATGGGATGATTCGGGTCAACGAGGGGCGGCTGGGGGAGTTGGGGCGGTCGGCCGTGTAAATGATGGCCTTCTTGTTGTAAAAGCTCCAGGACCGAGGCTCGATAATCAAGCATTGCTGTATTGACCCGCACTGCCATTTTGGCCCAACACAACAAGGATTCTGCTTGAAATCCGGTATCCCAATCATCCAACGACTCTAAATCAGATTGTTGCAACAGCCGGATGTTTAACTCCGTTAAGCGATGCCCAGAGGTCAATAATTTGGGAATCGATGTGGCCCCATTGCCCACCTGGTTAAAGCCATAGCTAGCCACCCACAAATAACGAGGGACATTTGCCCGAACGCGCCCCAGGGATTGACAAACAGACGTCGCAGTTTGCACCCCTTGGGCAATGCCCCACACTGAGGTGAAATGGTGTTTTAGATCAATGCTGACGCCTGTTTCTACTGCCGGACTGGTGAGCACAATGTCGTAGCATTCAACCACCTGATTCAGTTGGGTCAGGCTACCGTAAGCAGGATGGTTGGGGTCGGCTAAGGATTCCGCATCAATGCGCAAAATTTTACGCTCAGGAAACTGTTTCTGTAAATACGCTTCCAGATTGCGGGTGCCCCAGGCACTAGAAAGTTTTTGGGCCGATAAGCAGACAAACGGCTTACCCCCTTCCCGGATATGGTCGAGCAGGTGCTTAACCAACTGCTTAGGGTCTTTTTCACTGAAATGATAAACCGGCCAAGCCTCAGCCTCCCCTGGTTGCCATTGGTTATCGATCACGTAGGGGGTCAACGGAATGCCACTGAGGGTGACTAAGTAATCGAGGGAGACATCGGTTAAATCAGCATCAGCGACGTAAATCTGCCCGTCTCCCCCTAATGAATGTTGTAAAAGTTGTTTTAAGCTGCGTAAAATAGCAACCCGATGAGCACGACAGGTATCGGCGTTGAGGACATGCCAAAGCACTTGCTCGACTTCATCAATAATAATGAGGCAATCTTGCCATTGCTCGGCGTTAAAATGCGCCTGGGAATGGGGATGGAGGGAATCAATGCACAGTCCATACCCCTGATGGTGGGCTGTGTCTTTATTGACTAAATATCCCAAATAGGGCAACTGAAAGCGGCGACAGAGTTCTTGCACCAAGCGAATACGGTGGCCAATAACCAACACCGGACGGTGTTTTGCCTGGGCCTGGGCAACGATATGGGTTAAAAATTCCGTTTTTCCTGTTCCTTTCGGCGATCGCACTGCCACCAATTTGGCTGAGTTTGGAATCGTGACAGTGGGTAAGTAGCGACCATAAACGTTTATCCCCTGATCAGGGGTGAGGCAGTTGAGACGCTGGGCTTTCCACGCGTTTAGAGAGACAGCTTGCTCAACCATTCGGTCTACACAAGGACTGCCTTGGGCGGCAATCACATCGTCGATTCCTTTGCCAGCACTGTGATGCCATTGCAGAATTTTGACATGGCACTGCTGTTGACTGAGCAGAAAGCCCAGACGTTGAATCGCCAGGTTAACCTGTTGGATAGTCTTGGTTTTGTGGTCCTGGTCAAAAGCGATCAAGATGTGGCGCTGCCCAGAAGCCAGCTTTGCAACGGCCGGAATTAACTGGGATTTGCCAATCCGCTGACCTGCCTCATTACGGGGGGTGCGATAACCATTGTGAACCCCTGGTAAGGCGATCGCCGCATAGCCGGCCGTTAATAACGCCCCAGCCTTTTTAGCCCCTTCAGTGATCACTAAGGGCACTTCTGGGTGGGTCATCAACCATTGCCAAAAACCTAAATCAGGCTGGTCTGGCTGCTGGTCTGCCTCCGTTAGAGGCACCGCCGCCTTCTCAGCGATCCGTTGCCAAAGATGAACGGGAACCCGTAGGGCAAAAATTCCCGTCTGTACTTTTGGCGGGTGTTCGTATTTAATCAGTTTGCTGGTTTCGGGATTCTGACGAGGGCGATCGGGCTTGAAACAGCCCCATAGGTCCGTTTCCCCTGACAACAAATCCATACCAGAACACCACCACCCCCCATTGGCCACATGGGCATAACGTTGCAATAGGCCATCACTGAGGCGTCCATCATTGCGGCGAGACAACGCCTCTGCATAGAGTAAATGTTGGGCCGGCGCATCGCCCATCAAGGGAGTAACATTGAGACGAATGAGCTGCTCATCAACGCAACTTTGTCGCCATTCTTCAAAGTGATTCATTTGCCGCTGGACTTAAACAGGTTAAGACACTATGGATAGTGTGCAAGGAGCTTTATTGTAGAGGTAAAGCGCTAAATATGGTAGAGAGCAAATGAATTTATCCGGGCGAAATCTAGTGAGGGGCATCTTTGTGCCTAGTTGAAATGGGGGTGACTTAATTGCCCGCCCCAGTCTTGCCATTTCATCCCGCTTGTTGAATAATAATGAGAATCAGTTGCAATAATTTTGCGAAAGCTTTTCATTAACTAGGTGTTAACAACGCTTATGTATATCTGCATTTGTCGTGGCATTACGGATCAAGACATCAAACAGGCCGCCGCTCAGGGGATCACGTCCATCCAAGAACTCTCCCAATCCATGGGCGTCGGGGCAGACTGTGGTATCTGTCATGG
>JBEAQB010000035.1:0-5163 GCA_041164125.1 Cyanobacteriota bacterium | reverse complement strand
AAACCGTTTTTAAGCAATTAGCCAATAACGTTAAAAAGCCAGCCTGTAAAATAACACGGGTTTTCGTCAGTTCTTGTTGGTCAATTGCATCGATAATTTCCTGGTCCCAAACTCGTATTGTGTAACGAGAAACAGCCACCCCCAGAGATTCTAGGGCAAGGATTTCCCGACGAATAAAGCTATGGCTAGTTTTAGGATATAGGTTCGATAAGTAGGCAATTTTCACTGTCCAACCGGTAGTTGCTGCTGTTCACCGATGTTCCCGGGGCAATTATAGTGGTAATGTCCAAGTTTGCGAATCCTGTGTCTGCATCCCCAATCTTGATTACCGGTGGGGCCGGCTTCATTGGCTCCAATTTTGTCTACCACTGCGCCCAAACGGCTCCCGATCGCCGTATTGTGGTGTTGGACGCCCTCACCTATGCCGGTAATCGTGCCACGTTAGCCCCGCTGGAAAACCAGGCTAATTTTCGCTTTGTCCAGGGAGACATTGGCGATCGCGCTTTAATTGACCAGTTATTACGGGAAGAGGCGATCGAGACAGTCGCACACTTTGCGGCAGAATCCCACGTGGATCGATCAATTTTAGGCCCAGCGGCTTTTGTCCATACCAATGTCGTGGGAACGTTCACCTTGCTGGACAGCTTTCGACAGTATTGGCAGGCTGCAGACCAGCCAGAAGGATTTCGTTTTTTACATGTTTCCACCGACGAGGTTTATGGCAGTTTAGGTCCGGACGATCCCGCTTTTGCGGAAACGACGCCCTATGCCCCCAATAGTCCCTATTCCGCCTCTAAGGCTGGCAGTGATCACTTGGTGAGGGCCTACTTCCACACCTATGGCATGCCTACGCTGATTACCAACTGCTCAAATAATTACGGGCCATACCACTTTCCCGAAAAATTAATTCCCTTGATGTGCATTAATATCCTACTGGGTAAACCCCTGCCGGTTTATGGCGACGGACAGAATGTGCGGGATTGGCTTTATGTGGCAGATCACTGCCGTGCTCTCGACCGAGTGCTCCACCACGGTCAACCCGGAGAAACCTATAATATCGGGGGTAATAACGAGGTAAAAAATATTGAATTAGTGGAAATGCTTTGTGGGTTAATGGACGAGATTGCAACGGATTTACCCGTTCGACCCGCTAAATCGTTAATTACCTTTGTGAAAGACCGTCCCGGTCACGATCGCCGTTATGCCGTCGATGCCAGCAAAATTCGTCAGGAATTGGGATGGCAGCCAGCAGTAACAGTGGAGCAAGGCTTACGTCAAACCATCGAGTGGTATCTCTGCCATGGAGATTGGTGGCGACCCTTGTTATCGGATCAGTACCAACTTTACTACCAATCAATGTATGGTGAGGCAATCTGACAGCGATCCCAATAGCGTCTGTTCCTGATGGTTGCCGTTAATAGGCTCGAAATTCCCCCCTAACCTAGGGGCAGAGGGGGGGAGTGTTACTGACACACCTGATCAAACCGCCAGACCCTTTAGATCGTGACGGGGTGACGGTTTAACATACTGTGCTGTCTGGTTGGTCACCCCGCTGAAGTGGCGCTTAAGCTAGAACTCTCGATGACTTTGTCAATCAAACCATAGTCTTTAGCCTCGGCAGCAGAGAGAAAATAATCACGATCTGTATCCTTGGCAATCTTTTCAATGGTTTGTCCCGTGCGCTCAGCCATAATTTCGTTGAGTTGTTGGCGAATGCGAAGAATTTCTTTCGCTTCGATGTCAATATCTGTGGCTTGACGTCGCCCTGTGCCTCCCATCGGTTGATGAATCATAATCCGCGCATGGGGTAAGGCGAGACGTTTACCAGGGGATCCAGAAGCCAGTAAAAATGCTCCCATAGAGGCAGCTAAGCCAACGCAGATTGTGATAACTTCAGACTTAATGTACTGCATGGTGTCATAGATGGCCATGCCTGCTGTCACAGATCCCCCAGGGGAGTTGATGTAGAGATAAATGGGTTTGCTCGGATCTTCAGAATCGAGGTATAGCAAGAAGGCAACAATGCGGTTAGCGATCGAATCATTGACTTCCTGCCCAAGAAAGATAATCCGTTCTTGGCTAAGGCGGGTGTAAATGTCAATCCACCGTTCATACTGACTGCCAGGAAGACGAAAGGGAACACTGGGAACACCGATAGGCATGGGTTTCTACGCGAATGAAGTGAACAAACAAAAAAACGAAACGTGAGATAAAAAAACACTTACCAATGACCGACTCAGAACAGGGCGGCGATCGCCTAACTGAGGGCTGTCAGGGGTTTAGGCAATTCTTTAGTGCTTTCCATCACCCGGTCAATTAAGCCATAGTCTTTAGCCTTCTCTGGTGTGAGATAGAAGGTGCGATCCATGTCCTTAGCTAACTTTTCAGGGGTTTGTCCAGTATTATGGGACAAAATTTCCAACATTGTCTTTTTGTTGGACAATACTTCCTGAGCCCGAATTTGAATATCGGTGGCTTGCCCCTGGGCCCCCGTACGATTTTGGGTGAGGACAATAGTGGCATGGGGAAGACTCGCTCGAAAGCCCTTGGTCCCAGCCGACAGGATCATCGCAGCGGTTCCCATCGCTTGACCAATACAAATGGTATGAACTGGGGGCTTAATGTAATTGAGGGTGTCGCAAATGGCAAAGGCTTCGGTTTCAAAGCCAATGGCATCACCTGTGTACCAAGAAGTCCCGGTGGAGTTGATATAGAAATAAATGGGTTTATCGGGATCGTCAAATTGCAAATACAGTAGTTGAGCAATGATCAATTGGGTAACATCGATCCCGACCTGTTGTTTGACTTCATCGGACGAAAATAGAGGCATGCCCAAGTAAACAATGCGCTCTTTGAGCAAAAGGGATTCAAGATCCGGCGGCGGGGTCCGAAAGGACATATCACCATAGTAAGACGATTGAACCGCAGTTATTTCCATGCTGTCAAATTTGTATCAGTGAGTAGAAAGTATTCGGGGCAAATTGGGAAATTGCCGCTTGATCTGTCTTTATTCTATTTTCTTTCTAGTTTAACGTCCTGTGCAAGTTTGCTGAGGCATTGACGTAAATTTTGATCCAGAGGACGGACCACGACAGTCATTAACGTGCCTCCGGTGAGGGAAACGGCGGAAAGAAGGGGAAAACCCAGCCACTCCCCCTTTTTCCCCGAAAAGGGTAAGCAGTATTGGTCAGTCTCTCTGGATTGGATCGACCAACTTAGCAGTCGTAATAAAGCGCAAACTCATAGGGATGGGGACGTAAGCGCATAGGATTGACTTCGTTGTCGAGTTTGTACTCGATCCAACTTTCGATAAAATCTGGAGAAAAGACACCAGTTTCAGTCAGGAAACTATGATCCTTGTCGAGGGCCTCCAAGGCGGCTTCGAGGGAACCGGGTGTTGATGGGATTTTGGCTAATTCTGCCGGGCTGAGGTCGTAAATGTCCACATCCAGGGGTTCACCGGGATCGATTTGATTTTGAATACCATCAATCCCTGCACACAGCATTGCAGCAAAGGCCAAGTAAGGATTAGACGTTGCATCGGGACAACGGAATTCTAGGCGTTTTGCCTTGGGATTGCCGCCCGATAAGGGAATCCGCACCGAGGCCGACCGGTTTCCCTGGGAGTAGGCAAGGTTTACTGGGGCTTCAAAACCAGGAACCAGACGTTTGTAGGAATTGGTGGTAGGGTTAGTGAACGCCAACAACGCCGGTGCATGTTTGAGGATACCACCGATATACCAAAGCCCCATTTGGCTTAAACCAGCGTATTGATCCCCTGCAAATAGGGGTTGACCCTCTTTCCATAACGATTGATGGGTATGCATCCCCGAGCCATTATCGTTAAAAATCGGCTTGGGCATGAAGGTGACGGTCTTACCATATTTTTTGGCGACGTTTTTGATGACGTATTTATAAATCATCAAGTTATCGGCGGAATTGACCAGGGTGTCAAACTTAATCCCTAATTCATTTTGCCCCCCCGATGCCACTTCATGGTGATGTTTTTCAATCGGAACGCCACAGTCTGCCATGGTGAGTAGCATTTCGGTGCGAATATCTTGAGCGGTATCGGTGGGGGCAACGGGGAAATAGCCTTGTTTGTAACCGGGTTTATAGCCGAGGTTGCCGCCAGCTTCTTCCCGACCAGTGTTCCAACGACCCTCAATACTGTCAGCAAAGTAATAGCTGGAATTTTCAGTTTGGCCAAAGCGGATATCGTCAAACAGGAAGAACTCAGCTTCCGGGCCAAAATAGGCCGTGTCGGCAATGCCGGTGCTGCGGAGATATTCAACGGCTTTATTGGCGATCGTACGGGGGTCGCGGTTGTACCATTCGCCGGTGCGCGGTTCTTTGATACTGCACACCATATTCAAGGTTCTTTCTTTACAGAAGGGTTCGATCCAGGCCGTGTTGGCATCGGGCACCATGCACATATCAGATTCATTGATGGCTTTCCACCCCCGAATACTAGATCCATCAAAGGGAATGCCGTCGCTGAAAGCACTCTCGTCGAGCTGATCGTAATAAAATGAGCAATGCTGCCAAATACCTGGGGTATCGATAAATTTGAGGTCAATAATTTTAATTTGTTCGTCTTGAATCCACTTGAGAATTTCTTGGGGGGTTTTAGCCATTTTTTTCTTAATCGTCTGACTGATAAATTACAATTTTGCCTTACGTCGATTACTCATCTTGACATACTCCACCGTCCTAAAGGACGGGGATTATTTTTACTGGTTCACCGACATCACTCACGATATCAAGTTTTCCATCCATCGCAGAGCAGCGTCTCGACAAGCTTCAAAACCACAACTAGGACAAGTATGTGTCCTGGTGTTTAGAGTTTTCTTGACCCTGTGACCGTAGTTGGGATAATCTTGACTGGTATAAGCGAGATTAACAAAGACAACTACTTTCTGTCGGTTCGCTGATTTTTCCTAGTGTTCAGGGATTTTTTGAAAACACTATATATAGCGTTTAACTTACATAATGACTGTTTAGACTGAGCTGATTTTCTCCGTGGGAGACTAACCCATATTTCTGGTTCCAAGCGAATTTGTGTTGAAGGGTTAAACTAGAGAGAGAAGTAGGGAGGAAAAATCATGAAAAAACGACGTCCTAGAGGAACAGCAGGAGACAAAACAATCTGTCTTCCGATAG
>JBEAQB010000034.1:0-13601 GCA_041164125.1 Cyanobacteriota bacterium | reverse complement strand
TAGTTCCTCCTTAACATCATTAGATTCCAAACCAAAAATCCGCCAAATCTTATGCGTAATAATACTGTTATCACCAAAGCTCTGAAAATGAAGCCAGTATGAAAAAAACAATAGCGTATTATCTTGCAGCTTAATAAACTTAATAGAGCGCACTGGCGATCGGGAGGAAGACAATAAATCAAAATCTGCACAACACCCAATTAAGTAGGAAGAAACTCTACTAATTGTTGTCTCAGACCAAGATTTTTTTGTTTTTCCTTCACTTATGGCATTTATAACAAAATTTTTTGCATCATCTATTGCAATAGTATCACTACCACCAGAATAGTGATTCCAATAAACTTCGGTTATAAAATCAAAAAAGATTTGATTTGCTAAAGCAGTATAAATTAATAATAACTGGTTAAATACAGAGGCGGGTAAAGTTTGGCTCAACACTTTTAAAAACTGTGCTGAATTTGTTTTTAAGTATCTTGGTGAAAAACATTCAGTGATAATATTTCTGAGACGTCGCGCAGAGATCATGGGAAATAAACCTGAAGCCAGTGCTGATTGATAAAGCTGAGATCCTGTCATTCCCAATTCATATATTGATAGCAAAATTTTTGTTTCCTCAATCAGTCCTAGCCCTGCTTGTAATCGAGTTGTATATAGTTCTTTGTTTTTCATAATTATTAACATCGCATATACGGAAATGTCTTGTATCCAGAGCGGATAGCATTAATATAATGCGACCGAGATACATTGAGCAAACTCTCTAATTTTTGGTTAGAGTAATTACCAATAGAAAAGGGACCTTCTACTATTTCAATAGATTCAGTCCCTAACTCCTCTAATCGATCCATTGCAATTTCTCTGCTTGACAAAAATTGATAAACTATTGTAGATAAATCAGCGGATTTTATATATTTTTCAATCATTTGTTCAATAGAATCTGAAAGTCGATAGAGATGATAATGTCTACCAATTCCAATATAATTATCGTGCACATTAGATGCAGCTCTACAAACACCACTATACTGTGCAAATGTGTATGAATTTGGATAAATCGGCGCTAAAAAAGCTTTGCTAGATGATGATAGAAAGGTAGAATCCCACCATGCTTCTTGTTTTTTTTCACCTAAAAATCCCACCAAAAACCGTGTTTCAACGATTTTGATTAACAATTTAGTCTTCATCTAACAGACTCCCTAATATTAATCATAATTTCGGTTATTTTCTATGTGTTCATCAACTTTTGCAACTCCAAAGCCGGGTCGATAATATTAATATCTTCATCCGTGACCACCGTTTCCTGACCCTCCTCGCATTCATAAACCACATACGTCCAAATCCCCGGATTCCCCATATCCACCACCTCTGACTCATAAAAAGTAATGGTTTCATCCTCCTCGCACTCGTAATAAGCCGACAAAATATCATCCCACTCGCAATCCGACATCGCCAGGGTTTCCTGAATTGAACCCAACACCCCCGCAATGTGGTGGGGCTGAGTCTCCACCTGCACCAGCCGCTCACCGTCCCACTCGAAATTGTGTAATTCCAGCATTGTTACTCAACTCCCGTTAGCCTTTCCTTTAGGGTATATCGGTTTTTAAGCTGTGAACTATTGTTAATAATTTTTAATACTAGTCCCGATTAAAAGCGTTCTCTCCTGTCTTCTTCTTTGAGGGTCACCTCAATCCCGCCAAACGATACAATAAATTTCGCTGACAATAATAGGAACTCAAACTAAACCCATGCGTATCTCTGTCAATTGGCTTCAATCCTTAGTTGACCTTAGTATGCCCCCGGAAGCCCTGGCGGAGTTATTGACGATCGCCGGTTTAGAAGTTGAGGAAATTGAAGACCGCCGTCCTTGGTCAGCGGGGGTAGTATTGGGCCGTGTCTTACAGAAAGATAAACATCCCAATGCGGATAAGTTAAGTGTGTGTGTGGTGGATATCGGCGCGGCCGAACCATCAACGATCGTTTGTGGTGCCCCCAATGTCCGCGCAGACGTTTTAGTACCGGTGGCGACGATAGGCAGTTATTTACCTAAAGTAGATTTAAAAATTAAGCCCGCTAAACTTCGGGGGGTCAAATCCTCGGGCATGATTTGTTCCTTGGCAGAGTTAGGTTTAACCAAGGAGTCGGAAGGCATTCATATTTTTGAAGAGATGGATCTACCCTTAGGCAGTCCTGTGGCTCCCCTACTGGGTTTAGATGACGTCATTTTAGAAATTAGTCCTACTGCTAACCGGGCTGATGCATTGAGTATGGTGGGCGTGGCCAGGGAGGTGGCCGCATTAACGGGAGCGACTTTACGGTTACCCGATGTTGCTGAGGTTGCCAGCGCGAACCAAAGCTTAGCCATTACAGTGCAAGCAACCCAGGCGTGTCCCGCCTATATCGGTACCGTGATCACAGGCGTCACCATTGCCCCTTCTCCGCTTTGGCTGCAACAGCGGCTACAGGCGGCGGGGGTACGGCCGATTAATAATGTGGTGGATATTACTAACTATGTCTTACTAGAGTGGGGGCAGCCTCTCCATGCCTTCGACCGAGAAAAGCTACACACTGTGGCTGGGTCAGAGCCGTTGACCCTGGGAGTCCGCTTTGCCCAGGCATCAGAAACATTATTCACCCTTGACGATCAAGAACGGGTCTTGCAGCCCCAAAATTTGGTGATTACCGCGAATGATAAACCCGTGGCGATCGCCGGCGTGATGGGGGGCAGTGACACTGAGGTAGACAATCGTACCCAAAATTTAGTGCTAGAAGCGGCCCTATTTGAGGGGATCACCATTCGGCGTTCCAGTAAAGCCATCAACCTCCGTAGTGAATCTTCAACCCGCTATGAGCGAGGGGTTAATCAATGCGAACTGGCAGTGGCTCTTAATCGGGCGATCGCCTTAATCCAGTCATTAGCGGGGGGAACGGTGATGCAACAGGGGCAGGCCGATTATCGTCAAAATTTAGGGGGGGCAACCATTAACCTGCGTTTAAGTAAAATTCAGCAGACCCTCGGTACCGTCAAAACCTCGCAGGGCATTGCTGACATTACCGCGGAGGATGTGACACGCATTTTAGGGGACTTGGGCTGTGAACTTAGCCTAGTTGCCGGAGCCCCAGCGCCCACTTGGTCAGTGACAGTCCCGTCCTATCGCCAACGGGACATCGAGCGAGAAATTGACTTGATTGAAGAAGTGGCACGGCTTTACGGTTATGACCATTTTTGCGAACAACTGCCGCCGACCCCAACACCAGGGGCCTTATCTGCTGCCTACCAGGGGGAATTAGCATTGCGGCAAGCCTGTCGAGCCGCTGGACTCACTGAAGTTGTGCATTATTCCCTGGTCAAGCCCCAAGGCACAGAGGTGGTATTAGCCAACCCCTTATTTGCTGAATATTCTGCCCTCCGCACCAATTTGCTGGATGGCTTAATTACGGCATTTGAGCATAACCAGGCCCAAAACAACGGTGCCTTGAATGCCTTTGAAATCGGTCGCGTTTTTTGGCAAGGCGATAACGAGATTGACGAAGCGGATCATCTCGCGGCTATTTTCGGGGGGACAACCATTACCCAAGGCCGCTGGACCCAGGGCGGTAAGGCCAAAGCGATGGATTGGTACGAGGCCAAGGGATTACTGGAGAGCATTTTCCAGCGCCTTGGCATTACAGTTACGTATGAGGCCGATCACCAGGATGGGCGCTTACATCCCGGCCGTACTGCCCTAATGACCTGGGGCGGAGAAACCCTGGGGCGGTTCGGGCAGATCCATCCCCAACTACGTCAGCAACGGGGTCTGATGAACGAAGTTTATGGGTTTGAACTGGCGATCGCCCCGTTATTACGGGCGATGGCCGACACCATCTTAGGCACGTCTCCTTTCATCCCCTATTCCCCTTATCCCGCCGTTGAACGGGATTTAGCGTTGTTCGCCCCCTTGGCCCTAACCGTGGCCGAACTTAGCCAAGCGATGAACCAGGCGGGGGGACAATTATTAGATCGCGTTGAACTTTTTGATCAATATCAGGGGGAATCTGTCCCAGAGGGCCAACGCAGTTTAGCCTTTAGTTTGGCCTACCGTGCCGGCGATCGCACCTTAACCGACGCTGATGTTGAACCGATTCACAATAAAATTCGGGAAACGTTAAGCCAACGGTTTGCTGTGAGCTTACGTAGTTAGGCACGTTGAATGGGTTGAATCGCTGTGAATCAGTCATCACCTGTTAAAACGCGGCCGGGGGATTTTCGCTTGTATTGGTTAAGATTAGCGGTAGTAGTTAGTTGCTGAGCCAATTTTTCCATGGCTGTCCCCCCGCCTTCCCCCATTGATCTAGCTGATTTGCGGCCCTACTTAAAACATTATTTTGGTTACGACCAGTTTCGCCCTGGGCAAGCAGAGATTATCTTGCAATCGCTTCAGCATCGGGATGCCCTGATTATTATGCCAACGGGGGGCGGCAAGTCCTTATGTTATCAGTTACCAGCCCTGTTACGGTCGGGGATCACAGTGGTGGTGTCTCCCTTGATTGCCCTGATGCAAGACCAAGTCGAAGCGTTACAAGCCAATGGCATTGGCGCAACATTTTTGAATAGCACCCTAAATGCGCCCCAAGTAAAGGACCGGGTTCATCGCTTATCCAGTGGGGAAATTCAACTACTTTACGTGTCTCCAGAACGGTTGCTAACGTCTACGTTTCTGGATTGGTTGCACACCCTAGATCGCCAGATTGGCCTGGCGGCCCTGGCGATCGATGAAGCCCATTGTGTGTCGGAATGGGGGCACGATTTCCGCCCAGAATACCGACGTCTACGGGAGGTGCGTCAGCGATTTCCCCAGTTGCCTGTGATGGCGTTAACGGCAACGGCGACCCAACGGGTACGGCAGGACATTATTCAACAGTTGCAATTAAATCACCCCTTTGTTCATATTGCCAGTTTCAACCGCAGCAATTTGTTCTATGAAGTGCTGGAGGGTCAACCTCGCAAGTTAGATCACTTGATTGAGAAGGTAAAAACGCTGCAAGGCGCCGGGATTATTTATTGTTTTAGCCGTAAAACGGTAGAGCAGGTGAGCGATCGCCTGTTAGCAGCCAATATTAAGGCATTACCTTACCATGCCGGTTTAAGTCATGACATTAGGGTAGAAAATCAAACCCGCTTTATTCGTGATGATGTGCGGATCATGGTGGCGACCATCGCCTTTGGGATGGGCATCAATAAACCTGATGTGCGGTTTGTGATCCATTACAATTTGCCCAAAACCCTCGAGAGTTACTATCAAGAATCTGGCCGTGCTGGTCGAGACGGAGAGCCGGCCCATTGCTTGCTGTATTTCAACTATGGCGATATTCGTAAAGTGGGGTATATTATCGAACAAAAATCCACGCCCGATGAACAACGCATTGCCCAACAACAATTACGACAGGTGTTGGACTATGCCGAAGCGGAAGAATGCCGACGTACGGTGCAATTGAGCTATTTTGGGGAATTTTTTAGCGGCAACTGTGGTTATTGCGATAACTGTCGAGCAGAACACCCCAAAGAAGATTGGACCACAGAGGCGATGAAATTACTGTCTTGTGTGGCGCGATGTCAAGAGAAATACGGATTGAACTATATCATTGAGGTGTTACGGGGCAGTACAACCGACAGGATTCGGCTACGGGGCCATGACCAGCTGTCCACCTATGGCATCGGTCAGGAGCGTTCAGTTAAAGACTGGCAATACTTAGGGCGCTCACTCCTACGCCAGGGTTTATTGGATCAAACCAGCGATGGTTATGGCGTGTTGAAGCTCAATGCCCAGAGCTGGCAGGTGATGCGACGACAATTGCCCGTTCATATTACTCGACGGCGCTCAACGGCGGCGACCCCAGAGAGAGCGCCGAATGCTGAAGCGGCCGCCTTGTTATTTGAAACCCTACGACAGTTACGGAAAACCCTAGCGGATCAAAAAGGTATTGCGCCCTATATGATTTTCTCCGACGCGACCCTCCGCCAGATCGCCCAGCGTCGGCCCCAAACCCCCCAAGCATTTTTACAAATTTCTGGCGTTGGCGATCGTAAACTGAATCAATATGGAGATGCCTTTATGCAAGCGATTAGGGAGGCTGCCTCCCCCTTATCTCCCCCGCCTCAACCGTAGAATTACGGTATAACAAGGAGAGATTGATAAAATTATCGGCGCTTGGGGGAAATCCACCATACAGCGACGTCATTAATTTCTATAAAATTGGTGTGTTATTGAACAATTATTATTGCCCATGCTTTTACAAGACCCCCAAACCATTCGTTTTTACCAAAAGCTAACCGATGCAATGGTGGATCTTTGGAACCGTAGTCGGTCGATGGAAGAAATCCGCCTTTATGTTGATGGGTTTATTGCCTGTTTACGTTTTAGTAATCAGATTGAACCCTATTTAATCCATCGGTTAGAAGAAGAAGCCTTTGCTTTTTTACGGGATCCGTCTAATTTTAGCTACTCTCCTTTTGAAGTAGAAGCAGAAAAGGACTATGATTACTTTTAAAACTGGTGGTTTGTCAAGATTTCTGCTCAGTTCTATTGTTATTCTCTACCTGGTATGTCTATCTCAGCCGCTGATCCACAGTCCATAGAACTTTTTAGGTTAGTTGCAGAATACTTCAAAGTGCTTTCTGAAGCCAGTCGTTTACAGATTTTGAGCTGCCTGAGAACGGGACCAATGAACGTACGAGAAATCACTGAGGCAACGGGGTTAGGGCAGGCAAATTTGTCGAAGCATTTGAAGGTATTGACCCAGGCCGGTATCTTAGCACGCCAAGCCAAAGGAGTCAGCGTTTACTATTCTATTTGCGATCCCTCGATTTTTGACTTGTGTGAGGTTGTCTGTGATCGCTTAGGCCAACGGATGAAACAACAAACAAAAACGGTCAATCAATTGCTTACCCTCAATAACGTGCCCTAGATCCAAGGCTGAAATTCCTAAGCTAGAATTACGATGAACTGCTATTCATCTAGTCGGGTAGCCAATGAGTCTAGTCCAAAACGGGGTAATTGAAGATTACATTCAGCGGGTTACAGAGTTAAGCCAATCTACCCAGCGGATTCCCACCACCAGCGAATTAGAGGCGATCGCCACGGAATTGGGCATTGAGCCGGCGGAAATTCAAGCGGCCCAAAAACAGTCCCAGGATCATTACACCCGTGCCCAGGGTTACCTGCGGTTGAAGTATTGGGACGATGCTATTGTTGAACTACAAGAGGCGATCGCCTTTAACCCTGGCCAGCCCGAAATGTTGATTTGTTTGGGCCAGGCCCATTTAGGGCGTTGGCAACAGCAGCACCAAAAAGAGGATGCGGACCAGCTGCATCTACGGGTCAAACAATGTTTATCGCTCCAACCCGACTCAGAAGCCGCCTTAACGTTGTTAACACGGTTTCGTAAGGTGCAACATCACCGCACCCAACTTTTTGCCACGACGGGAATTTTTCTGGGCGCCATCTGCTTGGGGGGTCTGGGCTTTTTGTTCGTGCAAGGGGGATTGCCCTTTGTCATCCAAGAACGGTCACGGTTGGAAAATTTGGAACAGCAGCTTCAACAACAGCGCCAGCAACTAGATGATCTCCGACAAGAACAAAACCAAGCCAGGGACACGCTACGGGAAGATCTCCAACGTCAACAACAGCGCGATCTTGTTCCCTACGGCGATCAGCTCGACCGCCTACAATCCCAATTAGACGCCCTCCAAAAACAGGTGCAAGATTATCAAAATCAGTCCCAACAGGTGCCCCGTCCTGAACCAACTACCGCCATCCCCCCTGTTCCTTAATTTCCGCCCAACCCTCCGACATTCAGCGTACAATTAGAACACCAAACATTACAAAATATTACGAAAACAACTAGGTATTCATGGCAGATCAACTAATTCGCGCCACCGCCGCCGATGGGGGGATTCGGGCCGTCGGTGTGATTACTACCCGTTTAACGGAGGAAGCCCGTCAACGTCATCAATTGTCCTACGTGGCAACAGCGGCGTTGGGTCTCACCATGGCAGCGGGGTTACTGTTGTCCTCAAGCATGAAGCTGGAGGGATCCCGGGTTAATATTCGTATTCGCGGCAACGGTCCTTTGGGAGGGTTGCTGGTCGATGCGGGCTTGGATGGTACGGTGCGCGGGTATGTGCAAAATCCCCAGGTGGAATTGCCCCCTAACCCCCAGGGGAAGTTGGATGTGGGCGGCGCTGTGGGGAAGGACGGCTTTGTTTATGTCGTGCGGGATATCGGTTACGGCTATCCCTATTCCAGCACGGTGGAATTAGTCTCAGGGGAAATCGGCGAGGATATTTCCCATTACCTTGTTACCTCTGAGCAGACGCCCTCTGCTCTGTTGTTAGGGGTCTTTGTGGGCAAAAATGGGGTGACAGCGGCCGGCGGATTACTGTTGCAGGTGATGCCGAAGGCGGCCCGGGACGAGGAATTGGTTACTGCGTTGGAATCCCGCTTGGGTCAACTGACTGGCTTTACCCCCCTACTCCGAGCAGGGAAATCTCTGAAGGATATTTTTCACGACCTGTTGGGGGATTTTGATCTCGCGATTTTGCCCGAAGTACAACTTTTGCGGTTTGACTGCCAATGTTCATTTCCTCGGGTTTTAGGAGCGCTAAAAATGCTGGGGGCGGCGGAACTCCAAGATATGATCGAAAAAGACAATGGCGCCGAAGCGACCTGTGAATTTTGTGGGGAGATTTATCAAGCTGACTCTAATCACTTGACCCAACTCATTGCAGAGATTCAAGCAGATCAGTCTGCGGCAAGTCCCCAGCGGTAAACCAGCGAGGACGCTAAGTTTTCGCTACACTAAAGCGTAACCTGGAAAATTCTTGGTAAAATCTTTTGGCGTAACGGGTATTGAAATTCTTCAGCATGAATTTGGACTATAGGAGGTTCAGGGGATGAGTGAGCAAACGCCCTACCAAACATTAGGCATATCGGAAGATGCCACATTCGACGATATCCAAGCGGTCAAAACCCGTCTGCTGCGTGAATATCAGGATAATACCCAGTTATTGGACGAAGTAGAAGCGGCTTACGACGCCATCATCATGGAGCGTTTGCGTCTGCGCCAGGAAGGAAAAATCAAAGTTCCCGAAAAAATTCGCTTTCCTGAACGTCAAGTCGAAGCACCTGCCAAGCCCACACCATCAATTACCCTGCCATCTCCACCAGCGTGGCTAGCCACGTCCTTTGATCAACCATCCCGCAACGAGACTGTCTGGCCTAGCGGGATATTTGCCACCTTGATTGTTCTCAGTTGGTTAAGCCAAGATACCTCGGGATCGCTTCAATCCCTATTACTGGTATTGGGGGTATTCGCAACCATTTTCTTTCTCAATCGTAAACAACAGAAGTTTGGCAAGGCTCTCTTATTGAGCATAGGCGCTCTGCTAGTTGGTATCGCCCTTGGCACGGGCCTGATTCAGTTACTCCTGGCAAGTAATATGGCGATCGCCGTTAATCCTGAACAGGTTTCTGCAACGATTACATTTGTTATCCTGTGGCTAATCAGTATTTTTATCAGCTAGCATTGATCAATTTCAAGGATGATTTTATTGTTGGGCTAGTAACTAATATTTATTGGCAGATCCAATTAAGCAACAGTGTGGCTTAATTCGCACAGACTTTGCTTTTTTTAACTGTTATCTATAGGGCTAGAAGTGACATATTTCTTGAGGACGACAACCATGAAATTCGGTTCCCCGAAACAAAGTTTTTGCCCATTTTGGTTGGTACCTACTGAAAGGTGACGCCTAATCTCTAACTAATTAAAATAGATAAAAATTAAAGAGCAAAAACAAAATATATCTTAAATATTATGGCAGTTTTCATAAAAGTAGACATCATCTCAACGAGAATTGCTACGCTTCAATTAAGGGCTTAAAAAATTTTAGTCTTAATTTTGGTGATTTTTAGACGGAGAAAATCACCTTTGCGACATTATTGATCAATATTTTTGGATTATTTCCTTGACTTGGAATCACCGGTGTTTTTAATCATTCAGGAATGAATTCTTGCTGAAAAACCTTTGAATGATCATGAAAACCGATTTTTCGGGTTACTGCACACATTGCTAGAGGTTTAACAATGCCTTTTTTTGCCGAACACGACTCTTCTAAGACTTCTAAAATTAACCATCAAGACCCTCGCCCTCTGCGTCGTCAGTCTCAGGATTACAGCACCCTTAGCTATCAACAGGCAGCCGATGACCAAGTATTAACAACCATTACTGGTGGTGATAATAGTTCAAGTCATGCGGTTGTGCTGCCGTCATTTGCTCCCCGTACGATTCCGAATGATGCCGATACGCCTGGAGAGGGTAACTCTTGGTCCTCATCGTTTCAAACGTTGCTTGATCAACCACCAGCGACGTTTCCTCGGCAGTTGATTAGTGGTGGGATGGTTTTTCTGATCGCATTTTCCGCCTGGGCCTGGTTTGGCACGGTAGAGGAAGTGGGTAAGGCGCGAGGGAAATTAGTGCCGGAAGGGGAAACCTACAAAATTGAGCCAGTTGAACTCGGTCAAGTTGAGCTAGTAGCCGTCCAGGAAGGGCAACGGGTAGAAGCAGGTCAATTATTGGTGACCCTTGATGCGGATTTGGCTCAAAAAGAAATAGAACGCATCGAACAACTCCTGAAGTCCTATCAGATTGAATTGGGACAGAAAAAATCCTTGCAGGAACGTGTTGAGTTAGAAGCGAAAACCCAAACGGCGATCGCCGCCTCTAATCTCCTCGTTCAGCAAGCAGCGGTGTCCCTGGCCCAAGACAAAAAAACAACTATTTCCCAGCTTTTAGCCCAACAACGCCAGGCCGCTAATGCTTACCAAGTTCGTCAACAGCAACACCAACCTTTGTCGGCGATCGCTGGGGAACGGATTAAACAATTACAATCCGAACGACAAGCCCATCAAGACCGTCTAGAGCGTTTGCAATCCTTAGAAGAAGAAGGGGCCGTCTCCAAAGAATATATTTTTCAAGCAGAACAAGCCTTGCGTGATACTCAGCAGCGTCTAACATCAAGCCGGCTCCAAGAAATCCCCAACACCAACGAACAACTTTTTCAAGCAAGCCAACAACTCCGAGATCTTAATGTGCAAATCACCCAAAATGAAGGGGATTTCTTGAAGGCTAATCGCGAACTCGAGCAGGCCAAGGCAACGTTAATTTCTCAACAGGCAGAAGCCCATCGCATTCAACTAGAAGCATCCCAACGCATTAAACAATTAGACATGGAGATCACCCAACTCCAAGCTAAAATCAGCGAGTCTAATAATGCTCTAATTAGTGCTAAGAAAAAATTACAAAATAAATATCTTAAAGCTCCTATTAGCGGGACCGTCTTAACCCTTAACCTCAAAAATAAGGGAGAAGTTGTGGAGCCTGGACAAACCGTGGCAGAAATTGCCCCAGATGGCGTGCCCTTAGTTGTCTCAGCAATGCTACCTAATCAAGAAGCGGGATTTGTGAAACCAGGAATGCCTGTTCAAGTTAAACTTGATGCTTATCCGTACCAGGACTATGGAGTCGTCTCCGGACAAGTTATGACTATTTCTGCCGATGCCAAATCTGATCAAAAACTCGGAGAAGTTTATCAAGTGGAAGTCAAGCTAGATAGTGATCATATCAGCAAAAATCAACAGGTAATTCCATTTAAACCGGGTCTTGCAGTTAGTGCTGAAATCATCATTCGTGAACGGCGTATTCTTGACGTTTTACTAGATCCAATTAAACAAATTCACAAAGATGGCGTTGATCTTTAAGCTGTCAAACCCAATTAATCTTGAATTGATTAGGAGTTTTCCAACATGTCTACTCAAATTTCCTCCCAGACTAAGCATCAAGGTAAAGTGGTCAATGAAAAACAGTTAGATGAAATTGTTGGTGCCATTTTAGCTGGAAGATATTCCTGGGCTTGCGTTTTAGTCCTTAAGTTTACAGGCTATAACCCCCTACATTATATTCCGTACAGAACTTACCACCGGATTGTCAAAGATAACTATGAAAGAAAATCAAAACAATCCCCACAATAATGATCCTCAGCACAATCTGTCGTTAGGATAAATCATTATTCTGCTCGCCCCTCAAACAAACTTGTTTGGGGGCTATTTTTATGGTGGAAACTCAGCCACAATTATCAACGACTAATAAACCTTCTCATCTTTATCGGTATGATTAGCCCGTAAAAAACTGCTCTAAAGCTATCTCCCAGGGCAAAAAAATTCGGAGAAACCTAGAAATTTTTACAGGAGATAGATAAAAACAGCAGCGTAATCGGTTCTGCCCTATTACGCTGCTGTTTTTAGCCGTCTAATGACGTCTTTTTATTTTTAACGACTAGACCAAAACCTGAGTAATTATTCCTCAGTTGATTGTGCCGAAGCAGAACAAGAGATAGAAACACGGGTCCCGTTCTGGGTAGTGTGCTCTTCAATTTTGCCGAAGGTCACTGTTTTCGGGCTATCTGCTCCGCTAGCTTGAGCCTGAACATGGTAATAGGCAGTCCCGACACCAGGAATGTATTTAAACTCAGACTTGCTTGATTCTGAATGGGAACTAGATGGGTTAGCCATAATGTTAAGAGGTGAAGCAATTAAAAACAGGGTAACAGAAGTAACAATTGCAAAGTTATGATTACTCTATCACTCTGGATTCTGATGTAAAACACCCACCCAGAAGTTACATTAGTGTAAATCTAGGCAGGTGATATTCCATAGGCTTGCGCAAGCACGATAAGTTAAATGATCAACTATTGATGTCAGGTAAAATTCATCAATAATCCCTTTTCATTTAGCCTTCAGCAGCAGCGATTCCAGCAATTAGTGTGGTAGAAAAACCGTCCTTGCTATCAGCCACCATAAGGACGTTACCACCAGTCAACGTATTATTGCCGAAAGCGAAGGCTTCTAAACCTCCTATAGCTACGGCTGTTTTCGGATTCTTCGGACTCTTTTTGGAGTAGTTATGATGTTTGGGTTGGTAGTCACAGTAAGAGCAGCCACCTTGAATATCATTCTCTTGTCCAACAGATTCCAGATAGTTAAGATTGGAGATAAACATTTTAAACCTCGAAAGTATTTGACAATAACTGCAAAGTTGTATTTAACTTACAGCCATCACAAAATAATCTAACTATTTAAAAGTTGCTTTAGTTGCCACCCTGGCAAAGAGTATCCTGTCATTATTTCATGTTTTACACTTTCTTTGTTTTTGTATCTTGGCTACTAAATCTGGTTAAATATTTAGTTGAATATTTAATTGCCAACATGGCATCCCCAACAAACTTGTCACTTGTAAAGTAAAGCAGACAAACATTATAGTCTGGAGAATTTAACCATGATTATTCGCGATTTAGATCACCATCAAGCTGCCTACTTACAGAATATTGAAGGAGGCTCATACCCCATGGGTATGGCGGTGTTAGGGCTTACAATCGATACCATAGCGGCAGGCTCTATTCTGGCTGAGGTTGGCTCTCAGCTTCAGACCATAACAATCAGTAATGGCCCGGTTAAACTGTCTGGCTTTTCCTTAAAGCTCGGGTCTGTGGCAATGGGATAGTCATTTATTAGGTCACT
>JBEAQB010000033.1:0-2581 GCA_041164125.1 Cyanobacteriota bacterium | reverse complement strand
GTAATCTTCAAAGAGTTGTTTTGCTTCTTGTTGAACAACCTCTGATTCAAAAAAGCTCATTGTTTTTACCTCTTATTAAGAATTGGTGATTTAAAAAGCAATTAAAGGGGGGCTAGGCCGGGGGAACAAGATAGCTGTTGTCACTATCGTTAGTATAACGAGCATCGCGTATCCCCTATTGTAAGAGGTCAACTGATGTGCGTAAAATACGGTTTACCGAATTAAATAGTTCACAAGAACCGAGTCGAGTGCGCTTTTAAGGTCTATTCCTTAGACCGTCCTCTTGGCTGTTTTTTGTCCTGAGTTGCTTTGCTGAGTTGATTTATTGTGACCCTAATGTCTTTTTTCAGCCCTCTACTCTCCTTACCAAAACGTCGAGCTTGGGCGATCGCCTTGGCAATTGTTTCAGCTGTGCTGCCGTGGCCGATCGCCGGTTTGCATAAATTCTATTTAGGGCAACCGATTTGGGGGGGAGTGTATTGGTTGTTATGGAATACCCCCATCCCCCGCATTGCCTGTGCGATCGACGCCGTGTGGTATTTTGTGCAGGGAGAAGCAGAGTTTAATCAACAATTCAATCAGCCTGATAATGGCTCTGTGACCCAGGCAGCCGCTAATTTACAACCGTCCCATCAGGTCGTTAACATGGCGGAAGCAATGCGGGAGTTGGAACAACTCCGGCTGGATGGCTTGTTATCAGAATATGAGTTTGAGCAAAAGCGTCGGCAATTATTGGACTGAGGGGGGCTCACGAAGGGGTCGGTAAACCCATTCCTGGTCGGGAAAATCAATTGCCAACAAACCAATTACGTCGAAAGAAGCGGGCTAAGGCGGATTCTGCCAAGGCGAGGTAAATCGGCCGTCCGTGGGGGCAGGTTTGGGGATTTTGACAGTGTTGCCATTGATCAATCAGGCGCTTCATGGTGTGTCGGTCTAGCTGGGTGCCGTTTTTGACCGCACTTTGACAGGCGATTGTGGCTTGGGCCATCGTCAGGGAATCCTGTTGACTGAGTTCTCGTAACAGGGGAATGGGCTCAGTTTGATCACGGATTAATTGCGGGACTGAGCGGATGGCCCAGAGATCTTCCCCAAAGGGATCAATCTCAATGCCCCATTGCTGTAACCGTTCCACCTGCTCCAGACTGAGCTGATCAATTAGGAGGGGCTGGGACAAGGGAACACAGTCCCAATGATGTTGGAGTTGCTCAAATAAAACCCGTTCATGGGCAACGTGCTGCTCAACCAACCAAACGCCATGGGGATGTTCAACGACAATATAGGTCTGGTTAACCTGGGCAATTGTCTTCAGAGGGGAGGGGGCGTTGAGGACTGATGCCGTTAGGGAGGTTGAAGGGGCATCGAGCTGATAGGTTCCGCTGGGTTCTGCGGCCTTGAGTAGTTGGTTAACTCGGGGGGGGGCAGCGATCGCCGGGTTATGGGTTAGCTGCAAACCGCCGTACAACAACGACTTTAATTGCCCCTGCCAATGGGGCATAAATTGTACATACAGTTCGGTTTTAGCGGGATGGCGATTCCAATCAATCCAGTGGGGGGGCAACTGAAAGTGAGCAAAACATATTGGGTAGCGATGACGGGGAAGCGTGCGCTGAAAACAACTTAATAGGCTCTGTTCAAGTTCCGGGCAATGAACTGGGCGACCATTGACCCCAATGACAATCCAATCCGGGCGATAACGGTGGCAGCGGTCGGGTAAGCCGATGGTGACACTCAAATGCGCCTTTTGTTCAGTACTGTCTGTCCCGGCCGGTAGCTCAAGGTCTTGCGCTAGGGTTTGAAAATCGTGATAACTCAGGGGCTTGAGATATTGAGGGAGAAGGGCTTGGGGCGTTTGGCCAGGACTGATGCTCAAGGGGCGGCGATCGCCCTGCCAGAGTTGCCAAGTCACCGTGGGGTGACAGAGGGCCAATCGTTGCACATAGGCATGAATGGCTTTGAAACTTGCTTGGGGATTGCTGAGGGCTTGACGACGTTGATGTAAATTAGCAAAGAGGTTGCGAACTTCCACCCGGGTGCCAACGGCGATCGCCGTTATCGACGAGGATACCATCCGTCCACTGGCATCATATTCCCCCCGCCAACCACACTCTTGGTTATCGATCGCCCGACTGGTAACGGTTAACTGACTCACTTGGGCTAAGCTATGGAGCGCTTCGCCCCGAAACCCTAGAGTTTTCACCCCTTGCAAATCCTGCAAAGATTGAATTTTACTGGTGCTATGGGGTAACGCACAGGTCATCAATTCTGTCGGCGTCATGCCTCGACCATTGTCCAACACCTCTAGACGCCATTCCTCCAACCACGCACGAATGACAATTTGGGTTGCCCCCGCATCTAAGGCATTTTCTACCAATTCCCGCACCACGGCGATCGGCGCATCAATCACCTCCCCTGCTGCAATCAAATCCACCAGTTCGGTGGGTAAAACAGTAATCATCGTTGTTGGATCAGATCACCAGACACAAACGAACGGCGATCGCTGAGAGGCGCGGTTTGGGAGTCAGTCGGGTCATCGCCTGCAGAAATACCGGCCGCGATGGGACAGTATGGTGAACAAAATTAT
>JBEAQB010000032.1:0-4359 GCA_041164125.1 Cyanobacteriota bacterium | reverse complement strand
ACGGGGCTTGGTGCTGGATGTGGATGAAACCCTGGTGCCGTTCAAAGGTAACGAGGTCTCGACCGAATTACGACAATGGATGAGCCAAGTTAGACAGCAGATGCCCATTTGGTTGGTCAGTAATAATTTCAGCGAAGCTCGCATTGGCAGCATTGCCCAAGATTTGGGGCTGCCCTTTTTATTTGGTGCAGCGAAACCCTCCCGCCGTAAACTCCGCCAGGCGATCGCCGCGATGCAATTACCCGTCGCCTCCGTGGCCATGGTTGGCGATCGCCTCTTTACTGATGTGTTAGCTGGCAATCGTTTGGGCATGTTTACAATTTTGGTTGAACCGATGATTCTACCGGGACAGACCCCCCATCCCTGGTCTATCAGAAACGTTGAAGTTTGGCTTTCCCAACAATTGGGGGTTACCCTTTACCATCCGTAATCCTCGTTTACAAAAATCAATATAAACACACAGAACAAAATATAAAAAAAATATTAAGGATTTTGTCTTTCGGGAAATCTTCAGACCATAATAGAGCCATGCAATTAATAAGGGGTCAGCCTTTATATAGACCCTAAACATAATAAACAACAGGGGATCAAGCCATTTTGGTTTGGTCCCTTCCCATTAAGGCTGGGTTGAAAAGTCAGGCTTTGGACATTTAGGGGGCGTCATATCATGCACTTCCGACATAAACATTGCATTTCTTCGCGTTTCTTCATATTGGTGGTAGCGGCTAGTCTCCAGAAACGGTCTCACCCCATCCCCTGCCCAGCGTGGCAATTCCCCTAAGGCACGTTACCCTTAAGGGAAATTCTTCCTTCGTCTGGGAAACCGTTTACGATGTGTCTTGCTGTACCGGGTAAAGTCATCAGTCTGATTCCCCACCTTGATCCCCTATTGTTAGCTGGCAAAGTGAGTTTTGGCGGCATTACGAAAACCGTTAGCCTCGCCTATGTCCCGACCGTGCAACCCGGTGATTACGTCATTGTTCATGTGGGCTTTGCCATTAGCATTATTGATCCAGCGGAGGCGGCGGCAACGCTCACAGCGTTCGAGGCCCTAGAGACATTGCCGCAAGCCTAGCGTCCCGACAGCCACCACGCGGGCAGTGATAGAAGATCAGCAGAATGGGACTCGGCGGGTTAGCATAACGAGAGACTAACAGAGTGTTCGCGTGGTCAACGTGAGGAGCAAGCGAGTTGTGAACCCGGGAAGCCCATCCCCGACTAACCCCTACCGCCCCTATCGGTCGAAGCCGGGCAATGCAACCCCGCAAACTGTTCAGCGACCGAGTCGTGTGGTGATTGGCCTGGGGGGAAACATTGGCCCCGTGTTGGACACCCTGAACCAGGCGATCGCCATTTTAGACCACACATCAGGCATTACAGTAAACAAATGCTCTAGTTGGTATCAAAGTCATCCCGTGGGGCCGCCCCAGCCGGATTTTATTAATGGTTGCGCGCTGTTAGACGTTACGATCTCTCCCTCCGCATTACTCAACTCACTCCTGGCGATTGAGCAGCGCTTTGGTCGTATTCGCCAAGAACGTTGGGGGCCAAGAACCCTCGATTTAGATCTCATCTTTTACGAGGATCAACAGCTAAACTTACCCACCCTGCAAATTCCCCACCCCCAATTCCATCTCAGACCCTTTGTGTTGGTTCCCCTGGTAGAAATTGCACCGGACTGGATTGATCCCCGCAGTGGTCAGATTGTCAGCGTTTTGGCGAACACCGTTGAGACGAGTAGCGTCTGGAAGGTGGCATCGTTTGGCATCGATCCCCGTTGTCCAGCCATCAATTCAGCGCAGGTTTTTGTACATTGATCTTTACTCCCTGCCTTGCCCCCATATCGTAGGATGCCACCAGCTCTGATCCAACGTTATCTGGTTAAATAGAATTTGTGATGCTACAAGAGCAAAGGGCTTGCCTTAATTGAGATCTCAAACATGAACTTAACAGGAAAATCAGCGCTAATTACAGGGGGAGGGGTCCGGGTTGGCCGAGCACTGGCGATCGCCCTGGCTCAAGCAGGCTGTAATATTTTTATTCACTATGGCCGCTCCCGGGACGGGGCCGCTGATACTCAAGCAGAGGTGGAAAAGTTAGGTCGGAAAGCTTATATTTACTCGGCAAATCTGGGGGATCCCGATGCCACCGCCACCGTCATTCCTGAAGCCCAAGCCATGTTTGGTCAAGTCGATATTTTAATTAATAGCGCTTCAATTTTCCCCCACGAAGATAAATTCTTACAAACCGACGTCGGCCTCTGGGATCAAATTTTTGCCATTAATCTCCGAGCCCCTTTCCAATTATCCCAAGCTTTCGCTAAACAAATCCCAGACAACGCCCAAGGGAAAATTATTAACATCAATGACGCCCGCATTCCCCGTCCCCGACCGGATCATTTTGCCTATCGGCTAACCAAACGGGGTTTATGGGATATGACGGAGATTTTAGCCTTGGAACTAGCCCCCAAGATTACCGTTAATGGCTTGGCACTGGGTCAAATTTTAGAAGCCCACAACACGCCAGACCCGCAACAATATATGCAGGATTATGCCGATCGCCGCATTCCACTCAAAATTCCTGGCAACCCGCAAGTTGTCACCGACGCAGCCCTATATTTACTGCAACAGGATTTCTTAACCGGTACGACCATTCATCTCGATGGCGGTGAATATTTGCAATTTTAGTGACGATTTTTAAACCCAGGCTAAGGGGGGCAATGGCAGGCGAAGGATCCGTGAAAGCCTGGGCTGAATGTTATCAAGCCCCCGTCTGCAAATTCGTCCCCAATACGTGTTGATTTATTACTTACAATCAGGATTTTAATGGCACTTCCATTACCGGTGAACGCCGAAGACACTGCCCCTTTTGTGTTAGAAACCTTAACAGACTTGCTGGCCATGAATTATCTAACCCCCTTGGCTGGTAACTATCTACCCTGGAGTGCCTATGCCATACGCCCCAGCGGTTTAGTAAAAATTCTCAATCAGATTTTAATCCGCCACCATTTGACCATTGTGGAATGTGGTGGTGGTATTTCCACCCTTTACATTGCTCGCTTGTTTGCCCAAAATCATTGGCCGGGCCATCTCTATTGCCTGGAAAATAATCAAGATTGGCTCAACTTTTTAACCGCAAGGTTAGACAATGAAGGTTTGACCCCTTTTGTGACCTTAATTGCTGCGCCCTTAACGGCCTGTGATTTGGCCATTGGTCAGACCCCTTGGTACGACACCGACACCATTCGCCAGACCATAGCGCCTGAGCAAACAATTGATTGTTTGTTAGTGGATGGTCCCCCTGCTTACCGACCCGACATTCAATATTCCCGTTTCCCCGCCGTCCCCTTTTTTCAAGATCAACTTTCCCCTCAGGCAACCGTCTGCCTTGATGACATTGGTCGTGAGGGAGAGCAGGAAATTGTGCAGCGTTGGCAGGGGCTACTCAACGTTACGTTTGATACGTCAGAGGGGAATGTGGCAATAGCCCATCTCGGTGCCTGAACCCTTCTCAACGGCTCAACAACAGGAATTGAGCGAACGATTTCGTTGTGACCGTTTTTTTAGACCCCAGGACGGACGGTCGGGCGTTGATGGTACCAACGGGCAAGGGTTTGGGGGGGAATACCCAGATGGTAACCTAACACGATCGCCTGGTTAATCAGGGTCGTTTTGAGTAACCCGAGTTTTTGCCAACGCCGCCCCGAAGTCGTCACCGCCGCCGGGGCGATCGCCACCCGCCCCAGGGTTTTGAGGCGTTGTACCAACTCGTAGTCCTCCATCAAGGGCAGTTCGGCGAATCCCCCCAGTTGTTGAAAGCATTGTTGAGTTAAAAAGAGACCTTGATCGCCGTAGGGTAATTGCCACCAGGATGATCGCCACAAAATCGCTTTTTCCAACCAACGATAGGGCCAATGGGGCAGGGCAATGGCGAGTTGAAAGGCGCCAGCAATCACAGTCGGGTCAGCGAGGGTTTCAGGAATCAGGGGGAAAAAATTGCCAGGTAAGCAGCTATCAAGATGTAAAAACAACAAAATCTCCCCCTGGGCTTGCCGGGCCCCCCAATTCATTTGTTGGCTTCGACCAGGGGAGGGACTGACAAGGACTTGGACCGGGAATTGACGACAGATGGCCACCGTTTGATCCTGACTACCGCCATCAACCACCAACACCTCAATATCCTCCCGGTAGGGCAGTTGACTTAAATAGTCCCTGGCGATCGCCGCCTCATTGAGAACCGGTATAATAATGCTTAACTGAAAATTGCGGCCAGTGTCGTTGAAAGCGGGAGTTGGCATCAGGAATAGGCAGTGTCAGTCAACTAAACCAGACCGCAACGCCTGCACGGCTGCCTGGGTCC
>JBEAQB010000031.1:0-3811 GCA_041164125.1 Cyanobacteriota bacterium | reverse complement strand
AACCAGAATGAGACAGGGGACCTGATTGCTACCACAACGGCGATCGCCCGTGACTGCCAATACTTTTGGGAAGCATTTCCTGCCCGGGACGGTCGCACAACCTACCTGTTTACCTATGTGGATCCCCATCCTGATCGCCTAAGTTTAACGTCTCTATTCTCAGACTACTTTCGTCTCTTACCCCACTATCAAAACATCGAACTCGCTCAATTACGTTGGCAACGGTTTTTATCCGGCTTTTTTCCAGCCTATCGTCAAAGTCCTCTCCAGTTGCCCTGGGGTCGGGTTCTCGCCGTGGGGGATAGTGCTGGGGGTCAATCTCCCGTGAGCTTCGGTGGTTTTGGTGCGATGGTACGGCACCTAGCCCGGCTTAGCCAAGGGATAACGGAAGCCTTGCAGGGCAACTATCTCGGCGCAGCGGATTTAGCCCTCTTACAACCCTATCAGCCCAATATCGGCATCACGTGGTTATTTCAGCAAACCATGAGTGTGAAGGTGGGTCAGACGGTTAATCCTGACCAAATTAATCGCTTAATGAGTGGTGTGTTTCAAGTCATGGCCGCCCAGGGCGATGAGGTCCTAAGACCCTTTTTACAAGACGTCATTCAACTCAATGGCTTGACTCGGACATTGCCCAGGGTTAATCCCTTCCTCGTCTTACCCCTGTTGCCCCAAGTCGGTTTACCGGCATTGCTGGACTGGTTGCGGCACTACGGTGGGTTGGTCGCCTATCGCGCGGCCTATCCCCTAGGCAATCAATTATTCCCTACTTCCCGATCATTTCACCAAAAACGATGGCTAGAGGCCTGGTACTATGGCGCGGGATTAGACTGGCACCAATGTTAACCCCCTGCCATAAAGTCATGCCACAATAAAACTTGCCACCCATAACTTTCGTTTTTGTCTACTATATTGTTTATTAGTTAACACGAAAGAGGTGACTAAAATTATGATGGAATTTTCCTTCCTTGTGCCGTTGGGAATCGGTTTAATTGCAGGGTACAAGTCATTGGGGTCTAATCATGACATTGCTCATCTCGTGGCGGTTTTTGCCGTCATCAGTTTACTGGTGAGTTTACTGTTGGCGCCGTGGGAGATTCAAATTGTTCTTTTAGGGGTAGTGGCGATCGCCGTACGGTTATTGTGGCTCAAGTTTGACAGAAGATCTGATGCAGAACTGGCATCTCCCCAAACAGAAGGGCAAGAATCCAAGCTGCACTATCGTGGAATTGATTATCAATCTCCCACCCCCACTGAAGTCCTGGAAAACAGTGAAAGTGAAAAAGCCGTCAAGTGTTACCGTGGCATCAACTATCAATCGCCGGAATCTAACACTAACGATTCCCAGAATCAGCCCAAGAAGAAAATTAAATACAGAGGGACGGAAATCAATCTTTAGCCCATCAGAAAACAGGGACTGACACGGTTGCCCGGGCAAAAGCCGGACTGGTGTTTGTCCCCTCCCTGCCAGCGAGGAAGGGGAATTTTGACTCAAATGGGTTGAGTGGAGGAGAGCAATCAGGACTACATCATGCCCATACCGCCCATGCCGCCCATACCGCCCATGCCGCCCATGCCACCCATGCCGCCCATGCCGCCCATGTCGGGCATAGCAGGTGCAGCGGGTTCAGGTTTTTCAACCACGAGGGCTTCGGTGGTTAGAACCATGCTGGCAATGGATGCCGCATTCTGGATAGCAGACCGCACGACTTTGGCTGGGTCGATAATCCCGGTCGCAATCAAGTCTTCGATTTTACCCGTAAGAACGTTGTATCCTAAATTACCAGAACACTCTTTAACTTTTTCAATAATCACTGCTCCTTCAACCCCAGCATTGCTAGCTAGTTGATACAGAGGCGCTTCCAGTCCCTTGGCAATGATGTCCGCTGCCACCCGCTCTTCATCGTTGGCAAGTTGGGATTTGAAGTCATCAATTTTAGCGGCTAGACGAATTAAAGTGGTGCCACCACCAGGGACAATCCCTTCTTCCACGGCTGCTTTCGTGGCGTTGAGGGCATCTTCAATGCGCAGTTTCCGGTCTTTCAGTTCGGTTTCTGTTGCCGCCCCCACTTTGATGACGGCGACTCCACCGGCTAGTTTAGCGATGCGTTCTTGCAGTTTTTCTTTATCGTAGTCAGAATCACTGTTAGCAAGCTCCTTGCGGAGTTGCTCAATGCGCTCCTTGACCCCAGCCGAAGCCCGCTTGTCAGCACCGGCCACGATGATGGTGTTGTCTTTCTCTAGGGTCGCTTTAACGGCTTGACCCAGTTGGTCTAAGGTCACAGTATCCAAGCTTAACCCAATATCTTCGGAAATGACGCTCCCCCCGGTGAGGATTGCGATATCCTGCAGCACGGCTTTACGCCGATCGCCAAAGGCAGGGGCTTTAATGGCTGCGACATTCAAAACGCCCCGGGCTTTATTGACCACTAACGTGGCGAGGGCTTCTCCTTCAATATCTTCGGCAATGATTAAGAGGGGGCGACCAGCACGGGCCACATTTTCCAAAACCGGCACTAGGTCAGCAATGGCACTAACTTTTTTGTCGGTGATCAGAATCAGAGGATTATCAAACTCAACAATTTGGCGATCGGCATCGGTGATGAAATAGGGGGAAATATACCCCCGGTCAACTTGCATCCCTTCCACCACTTCTAATTCGGTACTTAAGGATTTTGACTCCTCAACAGTGATGACACCGTCCTTGGTGACTTTGTCCATCGCATCAGCAATCATCCGACCCACTTCTTCGTCATTGCCCGCAGATACCGTCGCCACTTGGGCGATCGCCGTACCTTCTACCGGCTTGGCTAAGGTTTCAATTTCTTGTACGAGAAAAGCACTAACTTTTTCAATGCCCCGACGGAGCGCGACGGGATTAGCCCCGGCAGCAACGTTGCGCAAACCCTCCCGGACCAGGGCTTGGGCAATAATGGTTGCCGTGGTGGTTCCATCACCGGCAACTTCTTTCGTTTTGGAAGCCACTTCCTGAATTAATTTAGCCCCTGCATTTTCTTCAGGGTCAGGAAGTTCAATCTCTTTAGCAACGGTGATACCGTCATTAACAATTTGGGGCGCGCCATACTGCTTTTCTAATAAAACATTACGACCTTTTGGACCAAGGGTAATCCGCACGGCGTCCGCTAGGGAATTAATCCCAGCTTCTAAGGAGCGCCGAGACTCATCCTTAAAGGAAATAAGCTTTGCCATAGGTTTAAATTACAAATAACGTCAAGGGTTTCGGGGTAATTCCATAAAGCACTTTAGCACTCTTGGCAGTCGAGTGCTAAGACTAACAAGGTTCGGTTTTCCCGTCCCAGACCGACGGACAGGCTTGACCAGTGCCTGATGCTGACGTCTGTCGTTGCAGGATCTGGCCTAACTGGTCGGCCCAGTAAAAAAAAGATTAAGAAACCCTTTATTTTCAAACGAGGCATGACATTTCTCCGCGAAGATATTTAAAATACGTTAAGAAATGTATTTTTTGCTACTGTTATCTAACTGCAATCCCTCGCACTTAATCCGGATTAGGCGGATTGGGCCCCACCGCTGCAACGGTCTTGCTGACTAAATAGACTTTTTCGGACCGAGGTTTTGCCCTGGGTCATTACTCTGAGACAACCTCTTTTTTGCGGACAAATTTTGATGGTCACGACTTCTCCTCCTCCTCCAGAAACAGTCTTCTCCATAGAACTGATTCGTTCGACGGCGATCGCGTTAGTTCGCCAGCAACGGTTAGATCGTCAACAACCGATATATACCCTCTGCCAATTTATTCCTGCCAAGCAATGGTTCGCCGTGGAGCGGGAGT
>JBEAQB010000030.1:0-3418 GCA_041164125.1 Cyanobacteriota bacterium | reverse complement strand
AAATATTGCTATAGTCCAACTCCCAGGAAAAGGAAAATCCCACTAATTCCGGCGATCGGGGTAAGGTCTCGGCGGCATCAGTAAATAAACGACTAACGCGCACATCTTGTCGTTGTGCTAGGGTCGCCCAAATCACTTGGTAACCCAGACTAGTGATACCCACGCTATAAAGGTTGGGAAAAGCGAAAATTAAAGGAATGGCATCGGTGTGAGGCGTTGCCGGCGTAAAAAGTAACCGCTCAGATTGGGCTGCTTGCATCATTTTCTAATGTTGACATCCTTCCCAGGCATCTGTTTTAACCTCCACGATATGCCCCACCGCAGACGGAACAAAGCTTGCTGATATGTTTTTTTACCCTTCCTAGACCATGACGCCCTGGGTTCAGGTATTTTTTTTGGTCATGTATTCTAGAGGGCGAGAACCACCCACCTTGCCTCTCGTGGCACACTCGGGTGCATTGGCACTCTGAATGTAACACAAAGCCGTTCTAATTTAAGGGACTATTTCCAAGAAGCGGGTAACGCGATTCGAACGCGCGACATCAACCTTGGCAAGGTTGCGCTCTACCACTGAGCTATACCCGCGAATTTCAGACCTTTATCAATATGCCAAATAACGATTTTTCTGTCAACAGGTCTACCGCAAATTTTTCAACAAGAGTATCGAGCGAGCAAAAACCTGGCTTACACTGACGGTGAACGTTTTTTGTGATCAACCTGCCATGACTTCCGCCTCACCCCGACCGTTAATGACCCTATCCTTGCCCGAACTGACGGATTGGGTGCAGCAAACGGGACAACCTGCCTATCGAGCCAAACAGATCCACCAATGGCTTTACCAAAAGGGAGCCCATTCTGTCATGGCGATGACGGATTTACCTAAGGTCTGGCGGGCGGAGCATGAACAGTATCCCATCGGGCGATCGGTGATTGACCATTATGCTGTTGCCCCGGATCAAACCCGCAAATATCTACTGCGCCTGGCGGATGGTTTGATTATTGAAACCGTGGGGATTCCCACCAGTAAGCGGTTAACGGTGTGTGTGTCCTCCCAGGTGGGCTGTGCGATGGATTGTAATTTTTGCGCCACGGGTAAGGGCGGTTTTACCCGCAATTTACAAAGCCATGAAATTGTTGATCAGGTGTTGACGGTGCAAGAAGATTTCCAAGAACGGGTCAGTAATGTGGTGTTTATGGGCATGGGGGAACCTTTAGCCAATCTGCCGAAGGTGGTGCAGGCGGTGAACTGTTTAAACAAGGTGGTGGGGATTGGGCAACGGGCGTTGACCATTTCGACGGTGGGACTACCGGGGAAAATTCGAGAGTTGGCGCAATATCAGTTGCAGGTGACCTTTGCGGTCAGTTTACACGCCCCCAATCAACCCCTACGTCAAGCGTTAATTCCTAGCGCCCGCCATTATCCATTGCAACAACTATTGGCGGATTGCCGGGCCTATGTGGAAACCACAGGACGACGGATCAGTTTTGAGTATGTTTTATTAGCGGGGGTCAATGATCAACCGAGTCATGCGGAAGAGTTAGCAACACGATTACGGGGTTTCCAGAGCCATGTCAATTTGATCCCCTACAATCCCATTTCTGAGGTGGATTACCAACGACCGGCAACGGAACAAATCAATCAATTTGCCCAAATTTTAGCAGACCATCGCGTTGCGGTAAGTGTGCGCTATTCCCGCGGCGTGGCGGCCAATGCGGCCTGTGGCCAGTTGCGGGCTTCTCGAAAAGAAATGGCGGCAAGTCCTGTTTAACGGAACAAGAGTCATGATTCATGTTTTAGGGATTGGTCTAGATGGCGCAGCGGGTTTACCAGCTAAAAGCCTAGATCTGATTGCTCAAGCGACCATTGTGGCAGGTGGCGATCGCCATTTACATTATTTCCCAGATTACGAAGACAAATGGTTACCGATTACCAACTTCTCAACGGCTTTAGACAGCTTACAGCAGGCATGGAGCAAGTTACCAACGGGGGAATGGATGGTGGTATTAGCCTCCGGCGATCCCTTGTTTTTTGGCTTAGGGCGGTTATTGCTGGAAATATTCCCCGCTGAGCAATTACAATTTCATCCCCATGTCAGTTCGATTCAACTCGCTTTTAACCGTGTCAAACTCCCTTGGCAGGATGCCCAAGTCATCAGTGCCCACGGCCGATCGCCGGATCTACTCAAACGGGCTTTACAGCAAGGGGTAAACACGTTAGCCATCTTAACCGATCGCCAAACCCATCCCGGGGCGATCGCCAAATTATGCTTAGCCTTAAAGTTAGCCTGGACTTATCAAGCCTGGGTTTGTGAAAATTTAGGGGGAGAGGATGAAAAAATTCAAGACGTTGCGTTAACTGACTTGGCGGATTATGACGCGGATCAGTTTGCCCCGTTAAATGTGGTGATTTTACTCCGTCAGGCGGATCACACCGGGATGATTGACCCCCAAACCTTACCTGTTTTGGGTATCCCGGATCAGTTCTTTGCCAGCTTCGGCGATCGCCCGGGGATGATTACCAAACAAGCGATTCGCGTCCAAATTTTAGCGGCCTTACAGATCCAAGCTAAACAAAGTATTTGGGATCTTGGTGCGGGAACCGGTTCTGTGGCAATCGAAGTGGCAAGATTGTGCCCCACAGGTAAAGTGTTCGCAGTAGAGAAAACCCAGGCTGGGCAGATATTAATTGGGCAAAATATGGAACGGTTTCAAGTTAAAAATTTAACGCCGATTGCGGGAACCGCTCCCCAATGTTTAGATTCTTTGCCCCCTCCTGATCGCATTTTTATTGGGGGTAGTGGTGGCCAGTTAGTGCCAATTTTAGATCACTGTCAGTTAATCCTGAAACCCCAAGGCCTGATTGTGATGGCGATCGCCAGTTTAGAGCATTTGGGACTAGCAATGAATTGGTTTCGAGGTCACAATTGGTTATGTTCTGTACAACATTTACAAATCAGTCAATCGATTAATTTTGCTGACTTAACCCGCCTCAGTCCCCTAAATCCCATTTATCTATTGTCGGCTCGCTCATCTACTAATTAATGTATAATCCTTACTACTTTCGCAAAACTCTCAGGCATCCCGTTCGACAATGGTGGAGTTTTATTGATTAAGACTCTCAGATAAGGGTGATATTTTCGGACGCACAAATAGACTGGATGTGTTGAAGTTTTGTTTTTGTCAGTTCTCCGAATAAATGAATCCCAAGGCTGTGCTATGGTCTAAATTTTCAGCAAAATCTGTAGGAATCGTTTTTCATTTTGTGTTTCAGAATTGATTCTATCAATAAAACTTAAGTCTGGTTCCAAGCGAATTTGTGTTGAAGGGTTAAACTAGAGAGAGAAGTAGGGAGGAAAAATCATGAAAAAACGACGTCCTAGAGGAACAGCAGGAGACAAAACAATCTGTCTTCCGATAG
>JBEAQB010000029.1:0-4035 GCA_041164125.1 Cyanobacteriota bacterium | reverse complement strand
CTAATGGTTTCGCTTTGCCAGCTTAACAAGCTAGAGACAACGAGGAGATTGTTTTTGACGCGATGATGAATTTCTTTGAGCAGCGTTTCCTTTTCTTTTAACGAAGTCCTTAATTGATCTTCCGCTTGTTTTTGCGCCGTGATGTCGTTTTGGACCCCAATAAAATGAACCAGTTTATTGAAGGCGTCAAAGACGGGAAAAATATTAAGTTTTAAGTAATATAATTCACCGTTCTTGCGATAGTTGCGCAGGGTTATTTCACACTCTTGGCTGTTGTTTAATGCCTGTCTAATTGCTGCGTTGGCTTGGGGTTGGGAATCGTTGCCCTGGAGAAACTTCAGATTTTTACCCAGCACCTCGGCTTCTCGATAGCTGGAAATGGTCTCAAAAGCCTGATTTGCATAAATAACGGGATGCAGCGGATTGAGCGCATCGCAAATTACTACACCAATGCGACTGGCGTTAATGGCCCGCTCTTGGATGTGAACTTTTTGTTGGGACGCCTGCAGCTCGGAAATATCGTCAATTTGTAATACAAATCCCACCGGCCTATGGTCGTCATTCATAATCGGCCCGATCGCCAAAATCGCGGCACACACGGTTTGGTCCTGGCGGAGTAACCCGATTTCCGCTTTATTCAAAGAATCCGGCCGGGAGAAACTGGCGTCAATCAACTGTTGGGCTCTCCCCCGATACTCAGGGGCAATGAGGGTTAACCACGGTTGATCCAGGAGACTTGCCGGGGAGCGCTCCAACATATCGCATAAGCTCCGATTAACGGTCATAATTATGCCGTTTTCATTGGCATTGACAATACCAATCGGGGCATTGTCAATGGTGGAGCGCAATAGCCTTTCCTGACGTTTGATCTGCTCGGTTTTTTCCTGTACTTTTTCGTCCAGTGAGACCATCATTTCCTGTAAAGACGCATTGGCAACTGATAGATGTTGACTGAGTTGGCTAATGCGAACTTGCGTTTTAACGCGGGCGATCAATTCATTCTTTTCAAAAGGTTTTGTGATATAGTCCACTGCCCCTAATTCAAAGCCCAAAATTTTACTGTCAACATCATCTAAAGCGCTCATAAAAATGATGGGAATGGCAGCCGTGCTCGGGTTACCTTTGATGGCTCGACAAACTGCAAAGCCATCCATTTCAGGCATTCGGATATCCAAGAGAATTAGATGGGGGCGAATTTTCTCCAACACGCTCAGGGCAAATTGTCCCGATGTTGCCACCCGAACTTCAAAGTTTTCCCGTTCTAAATGCTCTGACAACACATGAATATTATTCGGTTGATCATCAACGATAAGAATCAGGGGATTAACCAGACATTGACTGGCATCTAACTGGCTATCTAAGAACGTATTCACGGTATTAGTCATCACGGGCAAGAACGAAGAAAAAGCAGTCCGTTAAACGGCGTTAAGGGGTGGGGGAATTTTGGGCATCACGGAGAAAGGTGATAATGCCTTGGTTATCGTAGTTGTTTAATAGTGTATAGAGTTTTTGTCCCCAACTTGATTGCTGTAAAGACAACGCCTGGGTCTGAAGCGATTTTTTTAACGCCCCCAAATTGCCCTCTAGGGCAAAGCCCAAAAAGGTTTCTAGAAGCGGGGGCGGAGGGGGCGTTTCCGGCAGCGGGGTTGGTGTAGAGGTTTCCAGCGTGGAAACCGTATCGCCTGAAACATTTAAATTTGTCGGTGAATTATCAACCACAACAATCGTCCGTTGGGGCCCACCATAACCCCGAGGACCTTGAAAGGCTTGCAAGCTGACGTCATCACTGGTAATCGGGTCGGTCTGATTCACGGGAATTTCCAAGTCCAGCCAGAAGGTGGAACCATCCCCCAAACGGCTAGTGGCGTGAATCGCACTCCCCATCAGATGGGCCAGTTTTTGGCTAATGGCTAACCCTAATCCGAGGCCATCTTGACGTTGGTTAAGGTTACCGACTTGCTCGAAGGCCGTGAAAATATGCGCAATGCGTTCGGGGGCAATACCGATGCCTGTATCTTCGACTAAAAATCGGATTGTATAAATGGCGTTGGCATCGGTCTCAAAGGTTATAGTTTGCTTTTCCCAGTCACCTTCTAGGGGGCGTTGCTGGCGGATGGTCACCTGGAAAAGGAGTTGCCCCTGCTCGGTATACTTCACCGCGTTGCCTAATAAATTCAAGAGAATTTGCATAACGCGCTTGCTGTCAAAGTAGCCATGGGTGGGTAAATCGGCGGGATATTCCGTCTTCAGCTCCAGTTCTTTATCCGCTACCTTCACCGCGATCATGTCAGTGATCGCCCGTAAAAAGTCGCGGAAATTGACATCTTGGGGATATAGTTCCAGTTTTTGGGCCTCGATCTTTGAAAAGTCGAGAATGTCGTTAATTAAAGTCAACAAATGTTGGGCACACTGATAAACAATCTTGAAGCGATGCTGATGCTCCGGAGAACTGTGGCTGTCGTGAATTAAGATTTGGCTGTAGCCAATGATAGCGTTTAAGGGGGTGCGCAATTCGTGGTTCATACTGGCCAAAAAAACACTTTTGGCTTGGTTGGCCGCTTCCGCATCTTCTTTCGCAATTTGCAGTTCTTCAGTATATATTTGCAGTTGAGCAGTGCGCTCGTTCACCTTGGCTTCTAAGTTCGTGTAAAGCTGACTGAGTTGATCGATCATTTGATTGAACACCCGAGCCAAGAGGTTAATTTCATTACGTTCCTTGAGGGGAGGAACCCGAACGGAGAGATCGCCACCGGCGATCGCCTGGGCCGCATCCACCATAATCAAGAGCGGTTTGACAATACGACGGGCAATGAGAATAATGGCGATCGCCATAAAGCCCGTTGCCGCTACCCCAAGCACAAAAATATTACGAGCTAACTGCCGCGCCGGCGCAAAGGCAAGGGTCTGGCTCACTTCCACCACCAAACCCACATTGAACGGCCGAATGTAATGATAAACGCCGACGACCGCTTCCCCCTGATAGTTTTTAAATAGACCTTCGCTATTTTGCCCACGAACAACCCGATCAATACCCGGGCTGCTAACCTCGTCCGCTTGAAAGCCTGCCGCCGAGACCAGCACGGCATGGGGCGTGTATCCCGTCCCGACGTTGCCCACCAGGTAGGTTTGGGGGGTATCCCCTGTGTCGTTGTAATCCCTGAGGTGACTGGCGTTCACCACTTCATCCAGGGTACGGATGTCCATATTAACGGCCAAAAGAGCGGTCTTGTCGCCTGCCGAATTACGGATGGGGTACACGAGGGTCATCACCGCTTCACTCGTGAGCGGATCTCGATAGAGATTAGCGATGAAGGTGGCATTGGGATCGTCAGGGATTTGAGTGGTTTGAATTAAGGGCAGATACTTGCCGACCTGCCCTTGACGGGTGGAGGCACAGATATGTCCGCCGGCGGTTAAGAGGGAAATTTCAGTGATGCCCAAACTGGGATTGACAAAAGGGGTAATGGTTCGATTAATGGTGGCCGCAACATCCGGCTCCAGATGGGGCGAGGGGGGAGATTCATTAAACGCGTTTTGGATACTCGGCAATACGGCGATCGCCCGCACCAACTCCCTGGTGTCGAGCATCCAACGTTCGATTTCTGCTTCCCGCAGTTCCGTTTCCGTCCGTAGCTTACTTAACAGCGCCGTTGTTAAAGCATTACGCGCATAGCCATAGGCGCCAATTCCCATCACCGTCACCATCCCCACCGACAGCAACAGAAAGGCCCCGACCACTTGGGACAGAATTCCCCACCGCAGGGGTTGATCCTTGGCGTTACTGGGTTCATCCTCCTCAGCCAAGGGAGGGAGTTGGTGGGAGGACAATAACTTAGTCTGGTTAAATTGCCGTTGTAACCGCCGTTCCACAACCTGGGCAAAATCCGCTAAACAGTGGCGATCCGCATCCGTAAATTGACGGGGCTTATTGTCGATAATGCAGAGTGTGCCAATGTTGACTCGGTCGAGGCTCAGGGGACACCCGGCGTAAAACCGGATTTTCGGATATCCCTTCACCAGCGGATTGTCAATGAA
>JBEAQB010000028.1:0-2642 GCA_041164125.1 Cyanobacteriota bacterium | reverse complement strand
CCTGCTCTAACCAACTGAGCTACCGAGCCTTGAGTGCGATCTCGCATCGGCTTTTAATCTTACACTACTTTACCCCCTTTATTCCCAAAAATCACAGCAATTCTCATTGGAGAACCTCAACGGGTCTGGCAACGCTGGGTGATAGGTCTGCGCCGCGGCTAACACAGGGTTGACCTAAGGAGCGACCCATCCCCTTGCTTGGCAAGCAACTTATCACCGTGTTCAGCATATGACCTTATGTACGGTTTTTGCGCTTTTTGACCTTCTACACTCGTATTGTTTATTTCTTGCGATGGACATATTTGAGGGAAAAACCTGGTGATATGTGACTCAATATACAGTTTTTGATGCTCATATCTCTTACATTCGTATTGTTCATTCATCAAAAGTTCAAGGTCAATAGTTTTTGACCGACTAAGCATTTCGCGCGAAATTATTTAATTAACAGGCAAGGTAAACAGGCGGGGTAATCTTCCCGTGGGGCATTCTGTTGGGAAGCGGCGATGCACTCCCATTGTCTTGGTCATCCTAAATTAGGCGATCGCCTAGTTAAGCATTGGCGATGGACTCACTCTTCTGGCGTCCTTGGGCTCAATTAGGTCAAGAAACTTTAGTTTTTTGACAAAGATTGTTGATTGCTGTTAGCGCCATTCTGAGGGTAGACAAGCATCCTTTCTCTGTTGCCCACTTGTCTGTATTAAGGCTGACCCAGCATTATACGGAGGTTTCTATTTTTGCAAAATCTGATTCCAACAACCGTTTTGACCGGATACCTTGGGGCCGGTAAAACGACCCTGCTTAACTATATTTTAACGGCTCAGCATGGTAAGCGAATTGCCGTTATCGTCAATGAATTCGGGGAAATCGGCATTGATAATCAGTTGGTGATTGATGCTGATGAAGAAATCTTTGAGATGAATAATGGCTGCATCTGCTGCACGGTGCGGAGTGACTTAATCCGTATTGTCAGCAATCTAATGGAGCGGACCGAAGCGTTTGACTTTCTGATGATCGAAACGACGGGATTGGCCGATCCCGCCCCGGTCATTCAGTCCTTTTTTGTGGACGAAGTGATGCGCTCTCGCTTGTTATTGGATGCGATCGTTACTGTCGTTGATGCCAAATACATCTGGGACCACTGGGAGAGTAGCGAGGCCCAAGAGCAGATCGCCTTTGCCGACGTTATTTTGCTCAATAAAACTGACCTGGTTTCTCCCCCAATCCTGGCAACGCTAGAGCAGCGCATCCGGGGGATGAATGCGATCGCCAAAATTCATCGGACGCAGCACTGTCAAATTGCGCTAGAGACGGTGCTAGGCGTCCGAGCCTTTGACCTGAAGAATGCCCTCAGTATTGATCCCGAGTTTCTCAACGAGGCTGCTCACGATCACGACGAAAGCGTCTCGTCCATTGCTATCCAAGCCGCTGGTGTCGTCAACGGCGACCAGTTCAACCGCTGGCTGTACCAATTAGTACAAGCTCGTGGGCCGGATCTCTTCCGCATGAAGGGCATTCTGGACATGGATTACGAAGATCGTCGATTCGTTTTCCAAGGAGTTCACATGACTTTAGATGGCCGCCCCGGCCGCCCCTGGCAGACGGGAGAAACCCGCAGGAATGAACTGGTCTTTATCGGTCGCGATTTAGACGAAGCAGCACTGCGGCGCGGTTTTAGTGAATGCCTGATGTCATCCCAACCCTAATCTAAACCGCAATTGCTATGAAACAATCCGAAGCGTTAACAGTTAGCATTGGTGTACTTGGTGGTGTCGATGTGTTCTTGACCGCCACCGTTATTCCGGTGCCAGTCTGGGTCACTTTTACCGCCTGGGCCTCCTTCTTCATCGTCGGGGGCGGTGTGCGGGGCTTTATCAAGTCCATTTCCTGCAACATTACCGGCATTATTATTGCCGCCCTGTCGTTATTGGCCATTGACCTGATTGGGCCCAGCCCGATCGTGGCCGCCATTTGTGTCGGCATTGGCAGTGCTGCCATGGTGCAGGCGTCCAAATTACCCTTCACCCACGGTATTACCCCGGCCATTGTGTGGGGCTTCTCGCAAACTGTGGGGACAGTGGCGGTCACCGATTTGTCCGTCACGGCGCCCCTTCCCAACAACCCGGTGTTGATTGCGATCGCCGCCATGATTCTCGGTAACCTTTTTGGCTACCTATCCGAAGCTTGGGGCAAAGCCATCACCACAGCTTAAACCTGAAACAGGAGTTATCACGCCCATGAAACTACAGCATAACCTAGGCGGTCTAGAAGGACTAGACCCCATCAATACCGAAACCAAAGTCTTTGTCGAACCCTGGGAACAACGTATTTTTGGCATCCACACCGCCATGATGGCCCTCAGTAACCATCTGGGGGACTCCCTGCCTGACTATGCGATCGCCGACGTACCTACTGCCTTCCAGAGCTTCTGGACCTGGGGGCATCTACGGATGGGGGCCGAGGCCATGCATCCCTTCGAGTATTTTCGCTTGCGCTATTACGAAAAATGGCTGGGAGGCATTTCTGGCTTTTTTGTTTCGGAAGGTTACATTACCCAAGCAGAACTCGATGCTCGCACTGAAACCTTCCTAGAAGATAGCGAACAGGCGGCAGCGCCTTTACCCCAGGGAGGGGATCCGGCGATC
>JBEAQB010000027.1:0-3712 GCA_041164125.1 Cyanobacteriota bacterium | reverse complement strand
CTAACTGCAACACCATTGAAAGTTTAGCTGATTTTTGCCAGTGCTCTCCTACGTGCATCGTTAAAAATGTTTTATACTTAGCCACCTTTGATAACGGCAAACAAGTTTTAACGCTGGTTAGTATTCGCGGTGATCAAGTTATTAATGATGTTAAGTTAACTAACGAAATAACAAAGTTGGCGGGTCACTATCAGGCATCGACCCTGGTCAATTTAACCGTCCCCGAAGAGACAACCCTAAGCAAACTAACAACACAACCATTACCGTTGGGTTATATCGGGCCCGATTTAGATGAGGGGTTACTCACCAAAAATGATGATTTAATCCCCCATTTTTTACGCCTGGTGGATAATACCGCCGCAGATTTGCAATTCTTCATTACCGGCGCCAATCAAACGAACTTTCATGTTTGTGGGGTCACTTGGCAACGGGATCTGCCCTTACCTAAACACCGGGTTGATATTCGATCAGCCCAGGTTGGCGATCGCGCTGTTCATGATCCCAGCCAAACATTGCAAACAGCCAGGGGGATTGAGGTGGGCCATATTTTTCAACTGGGGACAAAATACTCCCGCGCTATGGGGGCGACGTTCACCAATGAACAAGGCGAAGAACAACCGCTGGTGATGGGCTGTTATGGCATCGGGGTGTCTCGCTTAGCCCAGGCGGCCGTCGAACAAAATCACGATAAGGATGGTATTATCTGGCCCACGGCGATCGCCCCCTATGAAGTGGTGATCGTTGTTCCCAATGTAGGGGATAAAACGCAAGTCACGGTTGCTGAGCAACTCTACACTGACCTGCAAGCAGCCGGGATTGATGTGTTGTTAGATGACCGTAATGAACGGGCCGGCGTGAAATTCAAAGATTCTGAATTAATTGGCATTCCCTACCGATTAGTAGCGGGAAAATCTCTCAAGGACGGTCAAGTAGAAGTTGTCAAACGATTCCCCAAAGCGGTTACTCAGTTAGCCATTGCTGACGTCGTCTTGACGGTATCCCAGTGGATTCAGCAGGATAAACAGCATTGATGCCGGGAGAATACTCCCCTTAGCGTTGCTAGACAGAGATTCTCCCAGTCAACTTCAACCGTCACTCATCTCCCAAGCAGATGCCGAGCCCCTTAGCGGTTTTGATCAATGCCCCATCTAACTGCACCGTATGATAGGTTTGAATGGCTTCTTCAATGGGCACACTAATCGCGCGACGATTCCGCCAGGCGACCATACGGTCAAATTTTCCTTCGGCAATTAAATCAACTGCCGCCACACCAAATACGCTTCCCAGGAGGCGATCAAACGGTGAAGGAATACCGCCCCGTTGAATATGTCCTAGGACGGTCACCCGGGTTTCAGCCCCCGTCGATAGGGCAATTTTCTCCGCTATATATTTACCGATTCCCCCATAACGGTCTTCGCCCTGGTGTTGAATCTGTTTCACGTGATCCCCCAGTTCCGTGTGAACTGCTTCGGATACCATCACCAAGCAAAAATGTTGTCCCTGGGCCTGACGTTGCCGAATTTTGTTACAAATGCTTTCAATACGATAGGGAATCTCCGGAATCAAAATAATATCTGCGCCTCCGGCAATACCCGCTGCTAACGCAATATGCCCGGCATCCCGTCCCATCACTTCCAAGACCATCACCCGATTATGGCTGGCCGCAGTGAAATGAAGCCGGTCTAGCGCTTCGGTGGCGATATTGGTAGCAGTATCGAAGCCGATGGAAATTTCCGTCGCCCCCACGTCGTTATCAATGGTTTTGGGGATACCAACCAGGTTAATGCCCCCCTGCTGGGCAATGCGTCGTAAAATGGCTAAGCTGCCATCCCCCCCAATGCCGATCAGAGCATCTAACCCTAACTGACGATAGCCGTTGATGATATCTTCTGTCCGATCCCGGAGTGTTCCATCCAGCATGGGAAAAGCAAAGGGGTTTCCTTTATTGGTGGTTCCCAGAAATGTTCCTCCCATCATCAATAAATGATCAATTTTGTCCCGCTCTAGGGCAATTGCTTTGGGAGGATTCTGCATTAAACCTTGGGTGGCTTCTTGGATGCCCACAACCTCCCATCCATAGGTGCCGATGGCATGGTGAACAACGGAGCGAATGACTGCATTAAGGCCAGCGCAATCTCCCCCACTGGTCAAAATACCAATACGTTTTATCTCTCCCATGATCTTCTCTGTCTGAATGTGTTCTGATTTAGTTGTAAAGGAAAACTCTCGTGCAATGTAAATTTGTGAAAATTCTTAAAATTATTGTCCACTGTTGACGAATATAGCCATGGTTACTTTTCGTTTACGTTTCTTTTTTTGCAGGATTTTGTGATAACCGGTCTTCAGATATTGGGGCGGGGGGCAGGAGTTGTTAAAATAATCAAGATTAAAAAATATTGTTCAAAAACACCAATTTGTGGGGATGAATGCTATGGGCTTATGTCACCAGCGGCAGCGTCAAATCAAATTATTGACGGCCAGTTTTCTGGTTGTCTCGCTCATTTGTCCCTTTGCCTCCAAGGCGATCGCCCAAATCCCCTTAACCATTATCGATGCATTGCCAGCGACCTCATCCCCCTCTCGTTCCCAGACCCAGACTCGCCAACAGTTCAATGAACTCCTCCGCCAAGGTAAAGAATTAGTAGACCGGGGAAATTTTGCCCAGGCGATCGCCGTGTATCAGCAAGCTGCGCGCTTGGAGGAACAGAATGCCGAACTCCATGGCAGCATCGCTTACCTCCATACGAAACAGGGTCAATTCAACGAAGCCGTTCAACAGTTTCAGCAAGCGCTAAAAGTGAATCCGAACAATCCGGAATATTACCATGGCCTGGGATTTAGTTACGCTAATCTGGGGGAGCTGAGCCAAGCAGCCAGTGCCTATTCAGCCGCCGTGAGCCTTAAGCCAAAATCCGTGCAATACCAATTGGCGTTAGGGATTGTGTTGTTGCGCCAAGGAGATTTCGAGCGAGTACAAAGGGTTTATCGCGAAATTGCTCGCCTACAACCCAGGAATCCAGACGCGATGGTGATGATGGCAGCTGCATTGCTAGAAAGTGGACAAGTTGAAGCAGGAATTGCCTTTAGTCGTGAGGCGTTAAACTATTTCCCCAACCGTTCTGAACTCTATCTTCAGTTGGGGAATGCCTACCTAGAACAAGGTAATTTAACGGCAGCGCGACAGGTATTAGAGCCACGGTTAAACGTAGACTGGCGGAGTGTTGCCCTTCATTTAGCTTGGGCTACCCTAATGGAGGCAGAAGAAAACTATCCGGCCGCCCTCGATGCTTACAAAAAGGCCCTCCGCAATGATGCTAATGTGATTGCGGCCAAAATAGGTAGCGCGAGAATGTACTTGGCAATCAATGAGCCAGGAGAAGCAATCTGGATTTTTCGGCATTTGACCCGTGAGTTCCCCAATAACGCCGATTTTTACTACTTCTTAGGAGAAGCTTACTGGGAGGATCGAAAAATAGGGTTAGCAAAGGCGGCCTTTGAGCAAGCCCAGCAACGATATCAGTCCCAGAATAATCCCGAAGGACAGGCACGGGTAGCAGCTCGACTGGCAGAAATCCAATGAAGTCTTGCTTGGGGTCTGTTCGATATATATTTGAACGGGTTAATGCCAGCGCTCCAACAACTGATCGAGTTGGTTAATATCAATCAAGCCATACTGCCAGAGAATCATCGGCAAATAGGAGGGCATTTCCTG